>CBDUCD010000050.1:0-12640 GCA_965365535.1 uncultured Rhodothermales bacterium
GACGGCGACGGCGCCACTCGACAGCACGGACTGGAGAATCTGCTCGCGGTTCATGCGGGGTTTTTGGACTGGCTAACAGGCGCGGGCCAGACGTGGGCGTGGCCGCTGCATCTGCCGGTTCAGCGCTCGACGCGGCCCGAACCGGCGCCTTTTGCAAGCTTCTCGACTTCGGCTGCCGTCGTGAGGTTGAGGTCGCCAGGGATGGTTTGCTTGAGCGTGCTGGCCGCGACGGCGAAGTTCAGCGCGTCCTCGGCGCGCTGTTTGGTCAGCAGCCCGTGGATGAGGCCGGCGGCGAAGCTGTCGCCCCCGCCCACCCGGTCTACCAGGCGCACGTCGTAGAGACGGCTGCGGGTGGCGTGTTCGAGCGGCGCCGCTGCGGCGCTTCCACCCAGCAGGAGGGCGCTCCAGCCGTTGTCCGAGGCCGAGTGCGACGCGCGGAGCGTGATGGCCACGGCCTTGAAGCCGAAATCGGCTTTCAGCTTTTGCGCGAGGCGCGCGTAGCCGGCCTCGCTCAGCTCGGCGTCCGCGGCGGCGCTTGCACTGGCTCCCTCCATCGCTACGCCCAGCGAGCGGTCGGCGTCTTCCTCGTTGGCAATGCACACGTCTACGTATTCCATGAGCGGGCGCATCACGGCCTGCGCCTCTCCGGTCGTCCACAGCTTTGCGCGGAAGTTGAGGTCGCAGGAAATGGTGGCCCCCGCAGCCCTGGCGGCGCGGCAGGCACGCTCGACGGCGGCACGCGGTTTCGGCCCGAGGGCCGGCGTGATGCCCGTCCAGTGAAACCAGTCGGCTCCGCGGAATACAGCGTCCCAATCTACCTCGTCGGGCTCCATCTCGCTCACGGCCGCGTGCGCGCGGTCGTAGATGACCTTGCTCGGACGCTGGCTCGCGCCCGTTTCGAGAAAGTAGATGCCGATCCGCTCGCCACCTCGCACGACAAAGCGCGTGTCGACGCCGTACTGACGCAGCCTGTTGAGCGCAGCCTGCCCGATCTCGTGCGCGGGCAGCTTGCTCACGAAGCGGGCGTCGTGGCCGAAGTGGGCGAGGGAAACGGCGACGTTGGCCTCGCCACCGCCAAACGTGGCCTCGAAGGCCGTGGCCTGGGTAAAGCGCTGAAACCCGGGCGTCGAGAGCCGGAGCATGATCTCGCCAAAGGTGACGACGGTGGGCATGGGTAGAGCAAGGTCATGGGCCGGGCGCAGCCGTTTGCATACGGCACGCGCCGTTCCGGGCCGGGGTGTTTCTGCCCCGGCCCGGAACGGGCTGTGCAACAGGGTTATCGCGTGACCGTGAGCGTCCGGACGACGGTGACGTCGCCCGCGCGGAGCCGCACGTGGTAGAGCCCGCTCGCGAGCCCTTCCGCGTTCCAGGTCAGCTCCTGCCGGCCCGTCGCGGGCATCCCGTCGGCAAGCGTGGCCACGCGGCGGCCAAGCACGTCGAACACGTCCACGGTAACCCTGGTGGGAGCTGCAAGCGTGAACGCGAGCGTGGCCGCGCCGGAGGCCGGGTTGGGGCTGGCCGTGAAGGCGAGCGCCTCGGCCCGGGGCCCCTGCGTGACGTTCGTGAAGGCGCCCGTCGTTCCGATGGCCGCGTAGTACACGTCGTTGACGATCTCGGTGCCGACAATCGAGAAGTCGAACGTCCACCCCGCCGATACGTCGCCCGACTGGATGGCGGTCGGCGGCGAGGCCAGCGTCGTGGTGTGCGGCGTGGTGCCGTCCGCGTCGAAGCCGCCTACGTTGGTCCACGTTGCCCGATCGTCGAGCGAGGCGGCCACGCTGAAGCCGGTGCTGCCCTCGGGCACTTTGTCATCGGCGCCGTACGAGATCTCGATGCGGTCGATGGTGATGGGGTCGTTCGAGCCGTAGAAGTACCACGCGAAGGCGTAATACCGGACGGGCGAGACGCCGGTGAGGCCGTCTTCCAGGACGCTGCTCCCGGTGTCGGCGTTGCCGCTGACCACGCGGACGCCGAAAAACTGGTCGCCCGAGGGGCGGTCGGTAACGTAAACCGTCGCCGGGCGGTAGCCATTCGCATCCCCAACGGGGTAAACGCGCGAGGTCTGCGTGCTGGGCGTGCCTTTGGGAAGGCCACGGGCCAGCTCACCGATGACGTAGGAGGCCGGCGAGCCGCCGACGACGACGGCGCTGTTGTTCGAGATAAGCGTGAAGCGGTGTTCCCCTGTGTCGAGGTAGCCGCTCGTGAGCGTGAACGTCGCCCGGCTGTTGTTGTCCACGGTCGCGTCGTTGCCGAGCGTGACCTTCGCCCCGTTCTCCTTCGCGATCTCGACGCGGAAAAGCTGGTTGTCGTTGGTGTCGTAGTCGCCCAGCGTCAGCATGGCGTCCTGGTCGCCTGCAAAGATGAGGTCGATAAACGCCGCCGAGGCGGGGGTCGTCGAGGTCGAGCCGCGGCGCATGTCGAAGGTGCCGCCCGTCGAGTTGTCGATGCTGCCATGCACCGTGAGGCGGTGGTAGATCTCGCCAAAGCCGACGCCGGTGTCGGGGTCCTGGTTGGAAAGCGGCAGCAACTCCGCGTCGGGGCCGGAGATGGTGAGGTCGCCAAAGACGGTCAGGCCCACGGGCGTGTTTGTCGCAAAGCCCCGGTTGGTGCGCAGCGTACCCGCGCCGCTCACGGTCACGTTGCGCGCAACCGCATCCGCCAGGTCAATGGTGACGCTCGAATCCTGGATGACCACGTCGTCGGTGGCCGTCGGGACGGCTCCCGTGGACCAGGTAGCGGGGTTGCTCCAGTCGCCGCTGCGCGCGACGGTGACCTGGGCCGAGGCGGGTGCCCCGACAAGCAGAAAGCCCAGCATGACGAGGAGGGTGTGACGGTGGCGCATGGTGTTGAATGGTAAGTGGAAAGAGAAACCTGTCACATGTAACATGTCATACAGGTTCGGGAATTATAGGTATTCAATCCTTTCTGTGCAAGCGCTTCCAGGCAGGAGTGCCACAATTCTGAAAGGCAGGCCCCAGGTACTACGCGGCTTCTGCCTTGTAGAGCAGCGCCGCCTTGACGTGCTCCATGGCAATGTCGAGGTGACCCCGCATTTCGGCCTCGGCACGCGCCGCGTCCCGGTCGAGGATGGCGGCGAGAATCCGCGAATGCCACTGGACAGCCGTCTCGTGCGCGTCGCCGATGGCCTGGTACACGTCGGATTTGATGGCGGGCATGAGCATCTGGATGGGGCGGATGAACAGCGGCAGGACGGGGTTGTGCGTGGCCTCTGCAATGAGCAGGTGAAACGACATGTCGAGCTGCGAGAGCCGCCCGTGGTCGTGGTCTGCCGCCGCCAGGTCGGCCACGTTGGCACGCAGCTTTTCAGCATCCGAGGCCGTGTGGTGCAGCGCGGCTACGGCCGCGATGGGCGGCTCGATAAGCTGCCGCGCCCCGACGACGTGGAGCGCGTGGTCGGGGCCGCTGTGCATGTGGAGGTACAACTCCATCGGGGCCGCCACCGAGTCGGCGGAAAGCTTCTGGACGAAGATGCCGCGCCCTTTCTCGATCCGGATGAGGCCGCGCGCCGAGAGCATCCGGAGCGCCTCGCGCATGACGGTGCGGCTGACGCCGAACTGGGTGCACAGCTCCATCTCCGAGGGCAGCTTCTCGCCCTGTTGCAGCGTTCCCGACCGAATCGCACCCTCGATGGCTGCCTCGACCGTCTGGCTCAAAAGCTCCGACTTACCGACTGCTTCGAATTGCGTCCCGGTCATGCGTGCCGTGCGTATAGATAACGGGTAGAAGTTGGCGCTGGCCTTTTTACAAACCGAACGCCGCTGGAAGGGCGACCGTGAGGGCCGGTACCAGGATGACGATCACGAGCGCGACGAGCATCGCGAGGTAGAGTGGGAGCAGCGGCCGAACGATCCGCGACACCGGCACGCCGGCCACGCCGCATCCCGCGAACAAAACGGTCCCCACCGGCGGCGTGCACAGCCCGATGCACAGGTTGAGCACCATGATGATGCCGAAGTGCAGCGGATCGACGCCGAGGCGCACGGCGACGGGCAGAAAGATGGGGGTAAAGATAAGGATCGCGGGGGTCATGTCCATGAACGTGCCCACGGCCAGCAGCACGACGTTGATCAGGAGCAGCAGCACGACCGGGTTGTCCGTCATGCCGACAAGTGCTTCGGCGACGCCCTGCGGGATGCGGTCGAACGAAAGCACCCACGAAAGCGCCATCGAAGTGGCAATGAGCAGCATCACGACCGACGTGGTCACGACCGATTTGAGGATCACGTCGCCCAGGTCGCGCACCGAAACCGCCCGGTACACGCCCAGTGCCAGCACCAGCGCGTACAGCACGGCGATGGCGGCGGCCTCGGTCGCAGTGAAGATGCCTGCCACGATGCCGCCAATCACGACGACGATCAGGCCCAGGCTGGGGAGCGCGTCCAGAAAGCGGCGGCCCACCTCGGCCAGCGACACGCGCGCGTCCGTTCCGTACCCTTTGCGCCTGGCGATCACGCCGGCCACGACCATGAGCGACAGGCCCAGCAGGATGCCGGGAACGTACCCGGCCACGAACAGGGCCGCCACGCTGACGCCGCCCGAGGCGAGCGAGTACACGATAAGGACGTTGGAGGGCGGGATGATGAGGCCCGTCGTGGCCGCCGACACGTTGACGGCGGCGCTGAAGCCTTCGTCGTAGCCTGCCTCAGTCATCTTGGGGTGCATCACGCCGCCGATGGCCGCCGCCGCGGCGATGGCCGAGCCGGAAATCGCGCCAAACAGCATCGACGCGATCACGTTGACAAAGGCGAGCCCGCCGGGCAGCGAGCCAACGAGCGCTCGGGCAAACGCGATAAGGCGCTGCGCGATGCCGCCGTGCGCCATGAGGTTGCCCGCGAGGATGAAAAACGGAATCGCCAGGAGCGTAAAGCTGTCGAGTCCTCCCGTGAGCCGCTGCGCGACGGTGCTCACGGCGGGCACCGGGTCTACGGCGGTGAGCAGCGAAGTAAGCGTGGCCGCCCCGATGCAGAACGCAACCGGCACGTCGAGCGCCAGCAGGACGAGAAAAACGACGATCAGGACGGTGACGGCGAGGGCCATGCAGGTGGGGGCTTAGTCGACAAAGCGCACGACGTCGGGAGGCTCGGAGGCGCCCGATGCGTCGTCAGGTGGAATCGTGCCCCGGAGGGTTTCGACTGCGCCGACGAGGGCGTAATAGGTCATCAGCAGGCCCGAGAGCGGAAGGGCGAGGTACACGTAGCCGACGGGAATCTGGAACGCTGCCGAGCGCTGCCCCAGCTCGAACGTCACGCCTACCAGAATCCCGCCCCCCACCACGAGCGCTACCAGGCAGAACAGGGCGACGACGGCGTAGCTCACCACGCGCGCGCGCCGCCGCGCCCGAGGGGCCAGCCGTGCCATCACCACGTCGATGCCGAGGTGGGCGCGCTGGCGCAGCGCGTAGGCCGCGCCGAGCAGCGAAATCCAGAGCAGCAGGTACGTGGCCAGCTCCTCGGTGTACGAACTCGGGCTGTTGAGCAGGTAGCGTGTAATGACCTGCCACGTCACCGTGACCACCATGACGACGGTGAGCGCGATGAGCAGGCCGGCCAAGGCGCGGTCCAGCGCGGCGGTGAAGCGGGATTCAGTCACGGGCACGCGGGGGTGTGGAGGCACCGGAAGCAGGCACCTCCGGGGCTTCGTGGGCGGGAAGGGCGCGGATGCGCCGGGCCAGCGCGCCCAGCCCAGTGCCGGCGAGGTCGGCGTAGATGGGCGCGACGGCGTCGCGGAACGGGCCTTTGTCGACCTCGACAACGGCGACGCCTGCCGCGCGCACGGCGGTGAGTGCTTCCTCTTCGGCGTCGAGCCACAGCGTTCGTTCAAGTGCGACGGCCTCGTTCATCGCCTCCCTTACCCAGCCGCGCTGCTCTTCGCTCAGCCCATCCCACCGGTGGCTCGACATTAGCACGATGCCGGGCGGGGCCGAGTGCTCGTCGAGCAGGTAGGTGGAAATCTGCTGGTAATGCCCCATGCCGTACAGGCTGGGCGGGTTGTTTTCCGCGCCGTCCACGATGCCCTGCTGGAGCGCGCCGTAGACCTCGCTAAAGGCGAGCGGCGTCGCGTTGCCGCCAAGCAGGTTGATCGTGCGGATAAAAAGCGGGCTCTGGATAACCCGAATCTTGAGACCGGCGAGGTCGGCGGGCGTCGTCACGCCGCTCTTTTTGACGTAGAACGACCGGAAGCCCTCGTCAAAGTACCCGATACCGCGAATCCGGTACGGGACGGCGCTGCGCAGGATTTCGTCTCCCACCGGGCTATCGAGCGTCTGCCAGAGGTGCGCCCGGTCGCGGAACAGGTACGGCAGGCTGAACACGCCCATCTCGGGCACGAAGCTTTCCATCACGCCCGACGACACCTTGGCCACGTCGAGCGTGCCAAGCTGGAGCAGTTCGACCGTTTCGCGCTCCGTGCCGAGCTGGCCGCTGGGGTACACGTCGGCGCGCAGCGTCCCGCCCGACAGTTCCGCCAGGCGGTCGCCAAAATGCACGAGCGCGTGGTGGATGGGCGACGTGGTGTCGAGCGCGTGCGCGACGCGGAGGACGGTCGTGTCCTGGCGCGCGGCGCACCCGGCAAGCAGGAGCGACGCGGCGAGAAAGAGGCGAAAAGTCCAGGTCATCACAAACGTACAAGGCGAGTGGCAGTGCGGACGCCGACGGCCTCGGCAACGGCGATGTACACGCCGGGGCCAACAAGGGCATCGTCGGCGCGTCCGTCCCAGGTGAGGTTGTGGTGACCGGCTGCGCGGAGGCCCTCGGCCAGTGTCGTCACGTGCCGGCCGAGCACGTCGTAGAGCGCGACGCGCACCCATCCCGAAACAGGAAGGTCGAGCGCGAGCCTTACAGGGCCTGCCGACGGGTTGGGCGCGACGCCCAGGCGCAGCGCCGGAAACCGCGGGGCCGCCTCGCCGGACGTGGCGAGGCTGGTCGTGATGGCCACCGTACCGGGCGTGGAAAGGGTAAACCGAACGCGCCCGCCGCCCACGTCTTCGAATGCAACCGGCACGCCGTCGAGCGTGACGCTCCGGGGCACCGCCGTCGCCGGGCGAAGCTGGAGCGTGAGCGTGGCCGCGCCTTCGAACGGCGCGACGACCATCTGGGGGTGGCCCGCGTCGCGGAGCGTGACCGAGACGGTGATGGGTGTGCTTGCCTCGATAAGCGCCACGCCGTCCCAGTCCAGCGTCGTGCCGCGCACCATGCCCCACCGCGTCGCCTCCGCACCGTCGCGGCCCACGGCGGCAAAGGCGGCATCGGTCGTGACGCGGCCTGCCGTGCGGCGCGCCGGCAGGCGCTGCGTGGCGAGGTGCCACGCGCCCGTCTCCGTCGCCAGCTCGGCGCTCACCAGGCTGCCCGTTGTGCGGTCGATCACGACGGGAGCGTCGGTCCGGGCGTCGGTGGCTACGAGCGTGTGCAGAAACGTGGCGTCGGGGGCGTTGCGGCGCGCGGCGATGCTTTGCTGCGTTTCCTCCCGGCTGAAGTAAAAGCTCGTCCAGCCGTCTGTCTCGTCAAAGGCGAGCGGCCCGTCGGCGACAAAGGCAACGTGCAGCCTGCCGCCGTCGCCAAACAGGTCGTCCGGGGCCGTCCACGTGGCGCGGTTCTCGACCTTTTCGGGCTGGCCGCGCCCGTGTACGTGAACCTGGATGCTGGCCGTCTCTGCCGCCTCGACGTGGTCGTAAACAGCAAAAAACGCGTTGTCGAGAAAGGCGATGCCGCGCGTCACGGTGGCCCCGCCCGCGACGCCGTTGCTGGGGGCCTGCATCTCGGCCACGCTAAACGCGGGCCCGTCCACAAACGCCGTTTGCTCCGGCCCCCTGTTCTCGCTCAGGCTCACGTCCCGGACGGGGTAGCCGTTGACGGTCACGACGTTGTGCGCCCGGGCCGACGTGTACCAGTCGCGGCGACTGTCGGAAAAGCCGTCGGGCCCGTAGCCCGCGTCGACGGCGAGGGGCGTGTTTTCGGCGTCGAGCGTGTACGAGAGCAGGTCGGGGTGGTCGTGGTTGTCGGCGCTGGCGACGCCGTGGAAAAGCAGCGTCCGCGTGTCCGGGTTGCCCGCCTGCCAGTCGCTGCGGAACACAATCTGCCCGCTTTCGAGCCTGACCGTCGGCGACGTGCCGGGCGGCGTCGCGGGAATCGAGGCGTCCACGGTCAGAAACTCGTCGATGCTCCAGACGGCGTCGCGCGTGGCCCCGGTGTAATCGTCGGTGAAAAAGTCCGTCGTCTGCCAGTTCCACTGAAGGATTTCGGCAAGTGGGGCCGTGGGGTGCAGCCACGTGGAGGCCGAGGCGTACGCCGCCGCGACCATGTGCGTAGGGGCGGGCTTGGGAAAGCCGTCTTCGAGTGCAGAGAGCCATCCCCGCCCGGTGCGAACGGCGACGGCCCACTCGAACGTGGGCTGGTACGCGGGAAACAGGTCTACGCCCGCCTCGCGGTACTGCCACAGGAAAGGGAGGCCGTTGACGAGGTTGTAGAGCCAGTAGTGCGAGCCTTCGCGGTACACGCCGTCGGCGCTGAACTGGTAGCGCGTGGTCGTGTTTTGCGCTTCCAACGCGAGGCGGAGCCAGTCGGCAGCGCTCGGGTGGCCGGAAAGCGTCAGCGCCGCCGTGCCAATGGCGTAGGCGGGCTTCGAGCGGTGGTTGTGGGGGCGCGGCGCGTACCGCACGCCGCTCGTCATGTTGTCGGCAAGGAGGGCTGTCTCCTCGGCCAGCGCGGCGCGGATGGTGGCGTCGTCCTCGGGCGTAAGCACGGCGTGGAGCCAGTCGTAGGCGGCGCAGAAGTTCTGGAGCCACGTGGCCCGGTAAATCTCGTCGTACGCGCCGTCGAAGCTGGCGCGCGTGGCCGTGCGCGGGACGTTCTGGTAGGCGAGCAGGAGGGCTTGGTAGCCCCTGACGCGGGCCACCAAGTCGCCCTCGATCATCCACGCAAAGGCGAGGGTTTTCGCCATCTGCGCCCGGTCGCTGGGGTCGGTGGCGGCGGCGTTGCGGCGCTTGTAATCGGCAATGTCGGCGCGGACGCGGGCGACGAGGTCGGCATACGCCGGATCGGTCCATTTCGCCCTGAGCGCGTCGAGTTTGCCCGCTCCAAACCACAGTTGCGGATGCACTTCGTTTGCCGGGAGCACCGGAGTGGTCGGGACTTCCCAGCCCGTGTACGTCTCGTACGGGCTCTGCGCCCGCGCCGCAGGCACCAGCGCCATCACGAGCACGGCAACCACGAAAGGGTGCCGGAGGAGCGATGTGATCCTGAAGCCTCTCACGCGCCGTCCCCCTGAGGTACGAACGTCTCGCGGGCCGGTGCAAACACGTCGAGCAATTCGCCCGCTTCTAGCGCCACGGCTCCGTGGACGAGGTCGGGGGCGACGAAAAAGCTGTCGCCTTCGCGGAGCGTCTCCGTTTCCCCATCGATGGTGACCTCGAAAACGCCTCGGACGACGTAGCTCACCTGCCGGTGCGGATGGGCGTGCGGCGTACCCACGGCCCCTTTCTCGAACACGACGCGGACGAGCATCAGCGCGCCGTCGTAGCCGAGCACCTGGCGCGTGATGCCCGGATCGGGCGCTTCCCAGATCGCGTCGTCCGTTCTGACGAAAGGGCCTGAGCCTTGAATAGAAGTGGATTGCATAGTGCCGAAGCGTAAAGCGCGTGGGGGTTACGCTGCTGGTGGAGAGAACCCCTCCCTCAAGGGAGGTGCCCCGAAGGGGCGGAGGGTGTTTGCCACAGATACACAGGCAAACACCCCCACCCGCGGATCCTGCACCGAAGTCGGGGCGGGAGCCCCCTCAAGGGGGCGGTTAAAGGGACTGCGTAGCCCCCACTCAGACGAAGTACAGGCCGCCGTTGATTTCGAGCGACTCGCCGTTGATGTACGACGAGGCATCGGAGGCCAGAAAGAGGACGGCCTGCGCCACGTCGTCGGCCTCGCCTTCGCGCCCCGCCGCCGTCGTGCTGGCCGTTTTCTGCCGCGCCTCGTCGGGCGTGAAGGTGTCGTGGAACGTGGTGTTGATGAGGCCCGGCGAGACGGCGTTGCAGCGGATTTTGCGCCCGGCAAGCTCTTTGGCGAGCCCGCGCGTGAGCGTGAGCACGCCGCCTTTCGAGGCCGCGTACGCCACCGCGCCGCCGCCGCCACCGTTGCGCGCGGCGAGCGACGAAAGGTTGACGATGGCACCGCCGTCGTTCATCCGGGCTGCCGCAGCCTTCGTCACGAGAAAAACGCTCTTGAAGTTGACGTCCATCACCCGGTCCCAGAGGCGCTCGTCCATCTCGACGATGGGGCACCGCTCGAGCAGGCCGCCGGCGTTGTTGACGAGAATGTCGAGGTTGCCGCCCAGCGCGTCGCACGCTTCAGCGACCAGGCGCTCGGCGTCGGCGGCTTTCGTCACGTCGGCCTGGATGGCGACGGCGTTGCCCCCGGCGTCGGTGATCTCTTTGACGGCGGCCTCGGCCTCGTCGCGGCTCGCGCGGTAGTTGATGGCAACGGCGGCCCCTGCGCCCGCGAGGCGGTGGCAAATGGCTTTGCCGATGTCGCGTCCGCCGCCGGTGACGAGGGCGGTTTTTCCAGAAAGGTCGTAGCTCAAAACGATGGGGGTTGTAAGGTGAGAAAAGGTGCGAATCAGCGAACGGGGCGCACGGCGGCGTTGCCCGTCCACGTGTAGGATTGCCCGCCAAACGTGGCCGTGTGGGGCCCGTCGCCCGGCGGGCCGTTGTTGACGAAGACGTGCCAGCGCCGCCCGTCCACGCGCTCGATCTCGACGACGCTGGCGGCACCATCCGACCCGACGATGCGGACGGCGGCAACCGTGCTGCGCGCCTGCACCGACCGCTCGCGGGCCTCGCTGAAGTACCCGTGCGGCTCGATGACGGAGGCGAAAAGGTGGCTGGCCGCGCGCCGCCGCAGGATCAGCAGCGGCTCGCTCGTCAGGTTGAACTGCGGGTCGTTGGCCCCTGTCCGGCCCATGATGATTTCGGTGCCGGGCGCGCCAGCTGTCGTGACCGAGTAGTAGCGGTGGCCGTCGAGCCAGGTAAACTGCACGTCGCCGTCAGACTCGGCGCGGCCCGTTTCCCAGATGTGCTGGTAGCCGTTCGCGTCGCCGAGGGGACGGAGCACGTCGGCGTGGCCGTCGAGCGAAAACGAGGCTGTGACGGGCACGCCGTCGTAGTGCAGGGGGTAATCGTACTGGTGCTCGGCATTCGCCGTCAGTCGAAACAGGTCGATAAGGATGGGGTGCTCGAAGGCAGCATCTTCGACGAGCAGGAGCGTCCGCTGCATGTCCACGCCGTCGTAATAGCCTGTCGCCTTTGCCGAAACCGACTGGACGCCGTCGCCCGCGTCGCCGTCGAAAAAGTGGCGGTCGGGGTGCATGGCGTCGGCTTCTTTCTGGTCAGCGTCGTTCTGGCTCCTGCCGTCCACCACGACCGTGTTGTGGGCGACCGTCTGCATGGCCCACGTGTCGTTTTCGGGCAGGTAGCGCCCGCCGTACTTGGGCTCGACGTTGACGAAGCGCGCAAAGCCGTAGTCGTCGAGGATGTCGCGGTTCTGGTCGTAGAAGACGAGGGAGAGCTTGTCGAAATGCCCGTGGCCAAGTCCGTGGACGCCGTACTTCATGAGCGCGACCGTCTGATTTTCGCCCGTTCCCGCCCGCAGGATGCCCAGCCCGCCGCCCTCGCCGTCGGCCCCATCGCGGAACTCGACGCTGGGCCACGTCATCTCGGGAATCTCGGTGGCGGCATCGTACGCCCGTGCCACCTCCAGACCGGCCCCGTTCAAGATCACCGCGCCCTGAAAGCGCGCCACGCCGAGAAGCGTGGGGTCGTTGCCGTAGCGGGCGTACACGAGGTCGTTGCCCAGCACGACGCCCGGATCGGCCACGTCCATCGTGCGGCTGGCGTCGTTGAGGGCAGGCAGCGTGCCGTCGGGCCAGGCGGTCTGAACGGTGGCGTAGAGCGCTTTTTCCAGAATGCCGTCGCGGTAGGCGTAGATGCCGCGTTCGGGCTCGTTGCGCTCGATGGCTTCGGCAAAGTAGAAAAACGGCCAGATGGCATAGCGCGCGTAGTACGGCCCTTCCATGTAATAGCCGTCGGGCGAAAACAGCTCGTCGAGCTGGCGCATAAAGCCGCCCTTCCCGCTTTTGTCGGTTCCGTACAGCGCCTGCTCTACGAGGTCGTGGTCGCCGAGCACGTAGCCCGCCATGCCCACCGAGGCCACCGTCCACGTGCCGTGGTTGTGGATGCGGTTCATCTCGTACGCGCCTTCGTTGACGAACCACGAGATCATCGGGCGAAAGACGTTTGCCTCGATGACGGCGCGCTCCTCGGCGGTGAGGGCGTCGTAGACGCAGTCGTAGCCGATGATGGTGTGGACGAGCCAGACGTTTTCGTTGAGAAGCTGGTGGAAAAGCTTGCCCGGCACCTGGTTGGCGCTCAGCGGGTGCGCGCCCAGAGCGGGGTACATCCCGGCGTACTGGAGCAGCATGTCGCGCACGAAGTCGGCGTAGCGGCGCTCGCCGGTAATCTGGTAGAGCAGGCCCGCGGCCTTCATCTCGCGGTAGTTCTGCTTGTGGCGCTCGTGCGCGTAGCCCCCCGCCTCGCCCGGCGGCGGCGTCTCGATGGGAGAAGCAAACGCGGCCTCCATCA
>CBDUCD010000051.1:0-12630 GCA_965365535.1 uncultured Rhodothermales bacterium
CCATGAACCGCCTGGCCGCTTTCACCGCGTTTGCCACAGTTGGCGTGACGGGCACGACGCAGGAGCTGGCGCGGGCCGTCGTCGAGAGCATCCCCGGCGCCGACCCCGAAGTGGTGTTCGAGGAAACCCTCGTGCTCGTCGCCACAGCCACGGCGCGCGCCGCGACCGTCGCGCTGCGCGACGCGCCCGGCGTGGCTGCCGAAGCCAGCCGCGTGCTGCTGGACCTCCCGCTGCTCTACCGCGAGTACCTCGTCGGCGGGGCCTTTATTCTCCAGCAGGACGCCGCGCTGCTCGACGCGGACGAAAAGGTGCAGCAGCGGCTGGAGCGCAAACGTCAGTTTTACGCCCTCCACCTGCCCGAAGGCCAGTTTCCCGGCGAAAAGGCGCTGACGGACAAGATGCCCCTGTGGATGGGCCGCGTGTCGGGGCCGGGCCTGCCCGAAGGGCCCGACGCGCGGCTGGCGCGCCTCGGCCTGGTCGAGACGCTGCTGACGCACCTCAAGCTGGTGCTGGCGCGGGGGCGGCAGCACGCCCTGTGAACGTCCGGGCAGCGCCCTTGCTGCTGGCGGCGATTGTCGCCGCCGGGTGCGCCCCGCGCCCCGCCGCCCCCGCGCCCGCCGTGGCCGACAGCGCCCGCTTCCGGGGCGTCACCTTCGACGCGCGCCGCGACCCCGGCCCCGACGCACTGGCGCCCCTCGCCCGGCTGGGCGCCCGCCACCTCATGCTGACGGCGTTCGCGTTCCAGCCCGGCCTCCACACGCCCGCGCTCCAGTTCAACCCGCACGGGCGCTGGTTCACCGAGTCCGACAGCGGCATCGTGGCGCTGGCCGCCCGGGCGCGGGCGCTGGGCATGGGCGTCGTCGTCAAGCCGCACGTGTGGGTGGGCAGGGGCTGGTCGGGCGACATCGCGCTGCGCGGCGAGGCGGACTGGCAGGCGTGGGAGGCGCAGTACCGCGATTTCGCGCTCCACTACGCCCGGTTGTCCGAAGCGATTGACGCGCCCCTTTTCGTCGTCGGCAGCGAGCTGGGGCGGGCGGTGCGGGCGCGCCCCCTTTTCTGGCGACGCCTCGTTGCCGACGTGCGCCGCGTGTACCACGGCCCCGTCACGTACGCCGCCAACTGGCACGACGATTTCGAGCGCGTGCCCTTCTGGGATGCCCTCGACTATGTGGGCGTGCAGGCGTACTTCCCCCTCGGCGGCGCCCGCACGCCCGAGGCGCTGCGGCAGGCGTGGCAGCCCCACCTCAGGCGCCTCGCGGCGGTGGCGCGGCGCGCGGGGCGCCCCGTCCTCTTTACCGAGATGGGGTACCGCAGCGTGGGCTACGCCGCCGCCGAGCCGTGGCGATGGCCCGCGCGCGGCGAAACGGCGCCCGCCGACGAAGCCTTGCAGGCGGCGCTGTACCGCGCCTTTTTCGACGCCGTCTGGCCGCAGCCGTGGCTGGCGGGCGTGTTCGTCTGGAAGTTTCACCCCCTCGACGAGCGCCCGCGCCCGCTGGATTTCACGCCGCAGGGGAAAAAGGCCGAAGGGGTGTTGCAAGAGGGCTGGGCGCGTAAGGGCGGGCCGCGCCGCCCGGCGCTGTAACTTCGGCCCCGTCCACGCCGCGCGCCATGTCCACCCCGCCTGCCCTCCACCTGCTGCTCGCCACCGACCGCGCCGTGTGCGCCGCGCAGGTGAAAGCCTCGTGCCCGCCGCCGCACCATGTCACCGTCGTGCCGCGCGGCCCGCTCGTCACCGACAGCAAGGTGCTCTCGCCCTCCGCCGAGGCCCTCGTGGCGCGGGCCGCCGGCGCCGACGTGCTGCTCGTCGAGTGGGCGCTGGACGAGGCGCCCGCGCTCAACACGCTGTGCTACGCCGTGCGCAAGGGCGTCCGCACGCCCGTCATCATGCTGGCGCCCGACCTGCCCGACGCGCGCGCCGCCGCCATCGCCGCCGGTGCCGACGACGCCGTGCCGCTTCCGTTTTCCATCGCCGCTGTGCAGGCCCGCGTCCTCTCGTACCGGCGGCTCGTCGAGGCCGTCCGGGCGGCCACGCCCACCGCGCCCGCCGCCGCGCCCCACGACGCGTACCGCGTGGGCGCGCTCCACCTCGACGAGACGGCGCACCGCTTTTCCATCCGCGGCGCGCCCGTCGAGCTGACGCCGCGCGAGTTTGCCCTCGTGCGCTTTCTCATGACGCGCGTCGACACGCTGTGCACGCGCCAGCAGATTCTGGACGCCGTGTGGGGCATCTCGTTCGACACGGGCACCAACATGGTGGACGTGTACATGTACTTCCTGCGCAAAAAGCTCGAAGCGCACGGCCTCAAAGGCATGATCGAGACCGTGCGCGGGCGGGGCTACCGCCTGGTCGAGCACGCGTAGCGGCGCTATCGCAGCGCGAGCACCAGCATGGCCACGAAGCCGATGGCGACGGCGGCCATGAGCAGCATAAAGGCGAGGTCGCTTGCGCGGTCCTTGTCGGGCTTGGAGGTGGGGGGTGTGGGAGAAATCGTGGTTTTCATGGCAAAGCAGCGCCCCCGCGAGGGGCGACGGGATAGCAGGAAGAGGCCCGGCAGGACGCCGGAAACAGGCCGAGGCGCTGCAACGGCAGCGCGCGAACCCGCTGGCTATCGCCGGTACGCCCGTAGCAGGCTCAGCCGCCGCGACGTGCCGAGCGGCGGGGTGAAAACCATCGCCCGTGCCACCCGCACCCCGAAGGCGTGCCGTGCCGGTGGCCCTGCCCCGTCCGCCCCCTCGCCGTCCGGCGGCGCGTCGGGCACGCTGCGCGGCGCGGGCGGGGCGGGCACGAGAGGAGGCGCCTCGGGCACCGTCGCCTCCGGCATCGCAGCCGTCCACGCGGCCAGGTGGGCGCCCCGGGACGCGGCGGCTGCGGGCGCCGCCGACGCCTGCACCGGAACCCCGGCCAGCAGGGCGAGGGCGAGCAGGGCGGGCAGCAAACGCAGGCGCGGCATGGGCGGAAAAAAGGGCAGACGCGTTCCATCGCGCGGGGCGCGGGGTGGTTTCGGGCCGTCCATGAAATGGTGCTTTAAAAACGACGCGGCGGCGCCGACAAGCCGGGATTTCCCTACGGCAACAGGCGGGAAACCCTGGCCACACGGGCGGCACTGGGATGGCAGCAAAGGTCTTGAAAATTCGTAGTTTACCCTCAGCCCCAGCGGGCAATCGCAGCGTCTTTACACCCCAGCCCACGGAGGACGCCATGATGACGATGAAGCCCCACTTCGACCGCGACGCCGTGCTGCGGATGGAGGCCTGGCACCGCGCCCTCGCCGCCTGCACCGAGAGCATTCCCGCCCTGCTGCACGAGCACGAAACCGTTGGCCCGCCCGTGCGCGAGGGCGACCGCATCGTGCTGCGCATCACGCGCAAAGACGACGCCGCAGCCGGAGCCTGAGCCGCCGCAGGCCGGGCGGGGCGGTCGTAGCTTGGCCCCGTCCGCCAGCCCCCGTGCCGATGCCCAGCCGCCGCGCCTTTCTCGCCGCCACCACGGCGGCGCTCGCCACGCCGTTTCTGCGCCCGCTCGCGCCCCTCACCGGCGGCCCGGCCCGGCCCGCGCCCCCGGCAATCCGCCCGCCGCGCCTGCGTCCGGGCAGCACGCTGGGGCTCGTGAGCCCGGCAGGCGCCACGTTTTTCGAGCCCGACCTCCAGGAGGTCGAGGCCACGCTGGCCGCCCTCGGCTTTGGGACGCGGCGCGGCGCCCACGCCCTCGACACGTACGGCTATCTGGGCGGGCGCGATGCCGACCGCGCCGCCGACCTCATGGACATGTTTCTCGACCCCGGCGTGCACGGCATCCTGCCGCTGCGCGGCGGCTGGGGCTGCGCCCGCCTTTTGCCCTTTCTCGACTTCGAGGCCATCCGCGCCCATCCCAAAGTGCTGTGCGGGTACTCGGACGTGACGGCGCTGCTCGCCGCGCTGTACGCCCAGAGCGGCCTCGTCGCCTTCCACGGCCCCGTCGCCACGTCCACCTGGAACGACTTCTCGGCGGGCCACTGGACGCGCACCCTCGTCGAGGCGCAGCCACCCGTTTTGCAGGACCCGCCCGGCGCCGACCGCGAGGTGATCACGCCGGGCATCGCGCGCGGGCCGCTGTTCGGCGGCAACCTCACCGTTATCGCCGCGCTTGTGGGGACGGCGTTCGTGCCCGACCTGGCGGGCCACATCCTGTTTCTCGAGGACGTGGGCGAGGAGCCCTACCGCATTGACCGGATGCTGACGCAGTTGGGACTCGCGGGCCTGCTCGACCGGCTCGCGGGCGTCTATTTCGGCGACTGCAAAAACTGCGAGCCCGAGGAAGGCGCCAAGTCGCTGACCTTATCGCAGGTGCTGCGCGACCACTTCGCGCCCCTCGGCATCCCCGCCTGGCGCAGCCACCTCGTCGGCCATATGGTGGACAAGTACACCCTTCCCATCGGCGTCGAGGCCGAGATGGACGCGGCGGCGGGCACGATCCGCGTGCTTGCTCCGGCGGTGCGCTGACGACAGGTGCCGGAACAGGCGGCGACATCTGTCATAAGGGAGCAAAACCCCACGGCCATGACCTCCCTCGCCTTTGCCCGCGCCGCCCGCCTGCACCTGGCTTCCCTTTCGGAGCGCCGCGCGCTTTCTGCCGAGGCGGTGCGCGCGGGCCTCGACCCGGCTGAGATAGACGCGCTGCGGCAGGCGCTGGGCCTGTCGGCGGGGGCCGTCGAGCCGCTCTTGTCGGCGTCGGCGCGGACGTTGCAGCGGCGCCGGGCGCGCGGCGAAAAGCTGACGCCTGCCGAAAGCGACCGCGTGTGGCGGCTTTTGCACGTGACGGCCCTCGCGTGCGACGCGCTGGGCACCGAGGCGGCGGCGCGCGAATGGCTCACGACGCCCAAAACGCTGCTGGGCGGCGAAACGCCCCTCGAACGGCTGGATACCGAGCCGGGCCTGCGCGAAGTCGAGGACATGCTGACCGTGATTGACGAAACGTCGGCAGCCTGACGTGGCCGTTTTCTACCGCCTCACGCGCGCCGACTACGCCCCGACGGCGTTCCGGGGGTCGCGGCGATGGGGCCGCTGGCACCGGCTGGGCACGCCCCTCGTGTACGCCGCCGACACGCCCGCGACGGCGCTCCTCGAAACCCTCGCCCACGCCGAGCGCGCCACGCTGCTGGCGCGGCCCTACGTCGTTTTCCGCATCGAGTGCCCCGACGCCCACCTCATCCGGCTGGCGCCCGCCGACCTGCCCGCCGACTGGCGCGCGTGGCCGTGGCCCCGTTCCACGCAGGCGCTGGGCACGTTCTGGTTTACCCGGCAGGCGTCGGTCGTGCTTGAAGTGCCCAGCGCCGTCGTGCCGCACCAGCGCAACTACCTCGTCAACCCCTACCACCCCGACTTCGCGCGCCTCGCCATTGGCCC
Source organism: uncultured Rhodothermales bacterium (assembly GCA_965365535.1). GTDB lineage: Bacteria > Bacteroidota > Rhodothermia > Rhodothermales > BA12 > CBDUCD01. The sequence continues at coordinate 5,383 of CBDUCD010000051.1, forward strand.
ACCCGAGCCTTTCGACATAGATCCGCGCCTGGGCCGCTGAGTTTTTCGCTTATCCCCATCGCCCGTATGCGTACGCTTTTAGTGGCCGCCTTTTGCGCACTCGCCCCCGCCGCGCCCGCGCAGTCGTTGCTGTGGAAGGCCACGTCCCCAAGGGGGACGGTGTACCTGCTGGGCGCCATCCACCTGATGCGCCCCGAGGCGTACCCGCTGCCCGACGCCATTGAAAAGGCGTACGCCGAGACGGACGCCCTCGTGCTCGAGATGGACCTGGCGCAGGCCCAGTCCGAGGCCGGAAGGGTAATGGCGCGCGGCCTGTACGCCGACGGCTCGGGCCTGTGCGACCACGTTGCCGACACGACGTGCGCCCTTGTCGAACAGCAGGCCGGGGCAGCCCTCGCGCCCGCCATCGGGCGGATGAAGCCGTGGCTGGCGGGCATGACGCTGTCGGTGGCGGCGCTCCAGCAGGCGGGCTACCGGCCCGAGCTGGGGCTCGACGCCCACTTCCACGCCCGCGCCCTGGCCGACGGACGCCCGCGCTTCGGGCTGGAAACGATGGACGAGCAGATCGGCTTTCTCGACGGCCTCGCCCCTGCCGAGCAGGAGCAGATGCTCTACCTCTCGCTGCGCGAGGCCGCGCGCACCGTGGCGCAGGTGGACACGCTGGCGGCGCTCTGGCAACGGGGCGACGCCGACGCCCTTCTCGGGCTTGCCGGCGCCGACCTGGAGGCCCTACCGCAGTTCCGCGAAAGGCTGCTCGCCGGGCGCAACCGGGCGTGGGTGCCGCAGATCGAGGCGCTCGTGGCCGAGGGGCGCACGCCCTTCGTCGTCGTAGGCGCGCTCCACCTGCTGGGCAGCGACGGCGTGCTGGCGCTGCTGGAAAGGCGCGGCTACCGCGTCGCGCAGCAGTAGGCCGGGGCGGCGCGCCTCAAAAATCTTCGGGCGCCGGTTTAATGTCCCCCGCCCCAGGCCGATATCACCTTTGCACCAGGTTACCAGCCCCCGACGGGCAGCGGTAGAGCGGGGCGGGCCAAAAAGGGGCAGGTCCGCCGCCGTCGCTGACCCCGCCGACGGGCTGATGGGGGGAGCGGGCAGCATCCAGCAAGGATCGCTGCCCGCTTTTTTGGTTTATCGCCGTCGAAACCGTAGGGGCGCAATTAATTGCGCCCCTACCAAACGCCGTCGTACACGATGCCCGTCGAACGCCGTCGCGCACGATGCCTATCGAATGCCATCGTGGGCGGTGCGCCGTCGGGCCACAGGTGTCACGGCGCCTCGACGACGAGGACGCGGCGCACCGTGCGGGCGCGGATTTCGGGGCGGTACATCATCTCGGCCTCGACGGCGGGGTGGACGAACACGCCGGGCGTCGTGGCGCGGGCGAGATAGACGTACGTGTGCTCGCCCGCGCGGAGGTAGTCGGCAAACAGCAGCACCCGGTCGTCCTTGAACTCGGTGTGGTTGAACGAGCCCCACCAGTCGCCCGCGCCCGTGCCGGCATTTTCGAGGAGGGCGCCATCCGTCGTGGCAAAGGCGCCGTTGAGCACTTCGAGGCCAGCCGGCAGCGCGTCGTCCACGACGACGTACGAGCGGGCCGTGGGCGAGGCCAGTCGAAGCGTGACGCGCACGAGGGCGCCGGCAGGCACGCGCGGGCGTCCGTCGGCGTCGGTGGCAAGGGGGCGCGGGTTGAGGCCGCGCGCGTCCAGCCTCTCCATCCGGCGCTCGACGGTCAGGCCCTGCGCGAGCGCGGGCAGGGCGGCGGCGCTGTAGGCTTCGAGGCGCAGCGAGTAGTAGGCCCGCCCCCGCCCCTCGGCTACCACCTCGACGGGCAGCGACCCCGCCGCCAGGCCCGCGAGCGGCACGCTGGCTTCTTTGACGGCAAGCGTGCGGCCCTCGAACCGGCCCTGCACTACGTCGCGCCCCGCCACGCGCACGCGCGCCGTCAGGGCAGGCGTCTCGCGCTCGAAGGCGCGGGCAAAGGCGGCAAAAGCATCCACGACGGCGGCGTTGTCCTGCGTGGACGCCCACGCGCCGCCTTCGCGGACGGCCATCAGGTAGGCCACGAGGCGCTGCGCCAGTTGCCGCGTCTCGGGCGTCGGGCGGGCTTCGGCGAGGGCGGCGAGGCCGTAGGCCGTGGCGCGGGCGTCGGAGGCGAAAATCCACCCCCCCGCGTCGCCGTCGTCGCTGGCGAGGTAGGCCTGCGACGACTCGACGCGCAGCCGTCCCAGCAGCCGCTGCGCGAGGGGCTCGCGGTAGCGGGCCAGCCCGGGCCGGTTGGCGGCCACGAGGGCGCGCAGCAGCACGGCCTCGCCTTCGGCGGAAAGCTGGCCGGGCGCAGCCGTGGCGAGGGCCTGCACCTCGCCCTCGGGCGCGCGGCCGTGCCGGGCGAGGGCGTAGAGCATGAGGGCCCGCGTGTCGTTCCACACCTGCGGGCTGTAGTAGCGCGGGCGGTCGGAGGCGCGGCGGACGTAGCCTTCGAGCCAGTCCACGGCGGCGCGCGTCAGCTCGGCGGGCGGCGTGTAGCCCGCGGCCCGCGCCTCGGCGAGGGCGAGGACGGTGTAGGCGCTCGCGTACGGGTTCACGTAGCGCGCGTCCGTCTCACCGCGCCACATCGCAAAGCCCGCGCCCGTCCAGAATCCTTCCAGGTCGTTCAGCCAGGCGGCCACGACTTCGTCGGTTTTGCCGTCCAGCGCGGCCATGTCGTAGGCGTCCAGCAGATTTTTGCCCAGCAGCAGGGGCCGCACCGCCGACGTGCGCTGTTCGAGGCAGCCGTACGGATACGTGAACAGGTAGCGCGTGGCGCCGTCGAGGCCCACGAGGGCCGTGGACGACAGGCGGGCCTGGAAAAAGCCCATCCCGGCGATGCGGTCGGGGGGCAGCACGAGGGCTTCGCGTGCCTGCCCGGCTGAATCCGTCGCGGCAAACGTCGCCGTGACGATTTTCGTCGTGGGCGTCTGGAGCGGCACGTCCACCTGCAGGGCATCTTTTTCGCGGCCCAGCGCGCCCTCGAACTGGAGGCGCGGCGCGCCCGTCGTGGGCGTCTTGAACTGGAAGCGCACTTCTTTCGTCGCGCCCCGCGCCACGGCCACGCGCTGCGAGGCAGGGCCGGCAAGCGCAAAGCCCGACGGCTTTACCGTGATGGTGGCCTCGCCGTCGGCGCCGGTGCGGTTGGTGACGAGCACGCCGGCCTCGAAGGCGTCGCCGGGGCGGGCAAAGCGCGGCAGCGCGGGCGAGAGCACGAGAGGTTGCGTCACGACTACGTCCGCGCGGCCCGCGCCGAAGCGCCCGTCAGCGGTCTGCGCCGTCGCCATCAGGCGGAACGTCGTCAGGCGTTCGGGCACGCGGAAGCGGACGGTGGCGCGCCCGTTTTTGTCGGTTCGGAGGGCGGGCGCCCAGTGCGCGAGCGGGCGGAAGTCCTTGCGCAGCAGCACGTCGCCGTCGCCGCCGCCGCCGCCCGTGTCTTCCTCCTTCTGCCCCCAGCCGCGCTGCTCGACGAGGTTGGCGCGTGCCTCGGCGGTCGCCACGCCCAGGGGGCGCGGGCCGTAAAACGTCTCGTAGGGGTCGGGCAGGGCGTATTTGACGAGGTTGAGGACGCCCGCGTCGGCGGCGCTGAAGGTGACCTCGCCGGCCACGCCGCGCCCGTCGCGGTCGAGCACGCGCAGCGCCACCTCGACTTCGTCGCCGGGGCGGTACTCGCCTTGCCGGGGTTCGACGGCCACGCGCAGGTGCCGCGCGCCGGCATCCACGGGCAGGCGCACGTAGCCGATTTTGAAGGCGGGCGCGCCCACGTCCGCCGCTGAACCGGGCGCGGCGGCGCGGCCCGTCAGCAGCATCACGCTCACGAACACGTTGGGCAGGTGCGCGTCGGTGAGCTTGATTTCGATCTGCGGGGCGGTGCCCTCCAGCGTCTCGACGCGGCTTTCGAGGATGCCCTCGCGCTCGACGGTGACGAGGGCCGTGGCGCGTTCGTAGGGCGACTGCACGAGAATGCGCGCCGTCTCGCCGGGCGCGTACCCCGCCTTGTCGGCGACGAGGTCGAGGCGGTCGTCGTCGGTGCGCTGCCAGGCCGTATAGCCCGCGCCGCCGGCGGCGTAGAAATAGGTTTCCGACCGGATGGGGTTGCCGCGCACGTCCTGGCCCGTGGCGCGCACCAGGTACTGGCCGCCCTCGCGCACGGGCAGCCGCAGCCGCGACAGCTTGCCGCGCTGCGTCGTGACGCGCTGCTGGCCCACAGCCGTTTCGCGGCGCTCGCTTTTCCAGACGAGGCGCCCATCGGCGCCCACCTCGCGCGCCGAAATCCAGTTGACTTTGACAAGCGCCACCTCGACCGTCGCCACGACGGGCGCGCCGCCGGGATCTACGGTGATGAGGTCGAGGGCCATCTCCTCTGTTTTCGACAGGTCGAGGTACGACGTGCGCGGCTTGAGGCCGACGTAGAACAGGCCGGGGTGGAGCGTCACCACGCGCCGGTCGGCGATTTCCTGGCGCGCGGGGTCGGTCACGGTCGCCGTCCAGTCCAGTTCGAGGGGCGTGCCTTTTTCGGTGCCCCGCGCCACGGTTTCGAGGCGCGCGACGCCCTCGGGGTCGAGAACGGTATCGGCGCGGGCGAGGGTCTGGTAGAGACTTGCCGGGCCGTCGTAGTCGTACGCGTCGTAGCCGCCCCCGGCGCCGAAGCGCCAGCCGTCGTAGCCCGGCGGCGCGAACGATCCTGGACGCTGCGTGAGGGTGAACGAGACGGGCTGCCCGCCCATCGGCGCGCCAAAAAGGTAGCGCCCCTCGACGCGCCCCTCGAAGCGGTCGCCGGCCACGTAGGCGGGCGCCGCCGATGTCGCGTCAACGGCAAACGAGGCCGTGCGGAAGGCATCGACGCGGAAAAAACCCGACGCGAGCGTGGCATTGGGGCGGTAGCGGTCGGCGAGGGCGGCGGAGTCGCGCGGGGCGACGACGCGCACCTCGTACGGCCCCTGCGCCGCCCCTGCCGACAGGGCAAGGGAAAAGTCGAAGGCGCCGAGGGCGGACGGCAGCACCACGCGGTCGTACACGACGGCGTCGCGGGCGTCGTAGGCGAGCACGCGGACGCTGTCGCGGGCGGGCTGCCAGTCGCCGTCGCGGCGCGTGCGGAGGATGCCTTTCACGTTTGCCGTCTCGCCGGCGCGGTAAAGGCCGCGGTCGGTAAAGATGCTGCCCGCGAACGTCTGCGGCTGCGGGTTCCAGTCGTAGTCGAGGTCGAAGCGGTAGGGTTCGATGCCCTCGTTGTACACGCTGGACGTGAAGGCGAGGTCGCCCCCCAGCTCGGCAAAGACGAACTGCACGGGCGCCGACCACTCGTTGGGGCTTTCGAGGCCCAGCCGCCCCCAGCCGGGCATCGTCACGCGGCCCCGCGCATCCGTCGTGCCCGACCAGCGCTCGCGGTTGTCGAGCCCGCGCAGCGACACGCGGGCGCCCGCCACGGGCTCCGCCGTCGCCAGGCGCGTCACGAGGGCGAGGTTCTGGTGCGGGCTGAACTTGGCCGTAATGGCGAGCCCGGTAAACTGCGCCACGCCCGCGTGGTCGTACAAACGCGCCTCGCCCGGCAGGTCGGCGCGCACGTTGAAGGCCACGACGCCGCGCCCGTTTTGCAGCAGGGAGTCGAGCCGGAGGGGCTGCACGCGGGGCTTGTTGCGCGGCACGCGCAGGGCGACGGTGGCCGTCGGCGCGGGCACGTCCGGGCGGTCGCTGTCGCCGTACCAGTGGTCGCGGTCGTAGCGCACGAGGGCGGGGATGATGGCGTCGCGGCCCAGCCTGCGGGTGCGGATGCGCAAGGCGTCCACGTTTGTCAGCCGCATGGGCAGCGCCGCGCCCTGACGCGCCTCGACCACCATCATGCCCTCGGGGATGCGGAAGGAGGGCGCCAGCGGCCCCGTCCTGAACGTCCGCGACGCGCTGCCGAGCGTCTGCCCGAAGGTGTCGTTGAGGTTCTGGACGGCGAGGGTGTAGCCTGTCTCGGGCTGCCAGCCGTAGCGCAGCGTGTGCGTCGTGGAAACGGCATCGTCCTGCGCCTCGATGCCGGCGGGAATCTCGACGGCGGGGGCCACGCGCAGCGCCTGCCTCAGGTCGCCAAAGCGCACGGGCGTCGCAAACGTGAGGGTGATGCCGCGCGCGGGGTCGAGCGTTCCGCTGTCCTGGCGCCCGTACGGCCACTCCTGCGACACGCCGGTAAAGGCCGGCAGCGGGTACGTGGTAAACGTCACGACGCGCGTTTCGCGCAGCCCGAGCGGCCCCAGCGTGCCCGGCAGCCCCGCTTCAAGGGTGATGGTGTACGTCTCGCCCTGCCGCAGAGGCGGCGTGCGCAGCACGAGGGACGAGTCGCCCGCCTGCCCGACGTTCACGCGCAGCGCGCTGCCGCCCTCGGCCCGCACTTCGACGAACCGCCCCGCCCGCCCCGCCTCGACGGGCTGGTTGAAATGGAGGCGCAGCGCCTGCGTCGGCGCCGCGAACGGCTCGCCGTCGCGCGGCTCGGAGGCGACGAGCAGGGGGCGCGGCGTCTCGAACGTCCACGTCGTGTCGCGGGCGACGCTTTCGCCTTCGACGCTTGCCAGCCCGGCGGCGTGCAGCGTGGCCCGGTAGGCCGTGGCGGGCGGAAGCGGCGCGTCGGGCACGAACACGAGCGTCTGCGTGCCCTCCCACCGCAGCGAGCCGGCCACGGCGGGCGCGAGGGTAATGGCCCCCTGGGGCGGCGCGGGCGCCTCGCCGAGGGGCACCATCGGGCGGGTAAAGGTGACGGCAGGGCCGACGCCCGGACGCAAACTGAGCATTGCCCCCGACGGCGTCGCGCTCAGAATGCGCAGCGGCCCGTCGAGCGTGGGCACGTACGGCGCCGCGCCCTCGGGCACGTCGAAGGCCACCTGCTCGACGGCAAAGTCGCCCCTGTCGCCGGAGTGGCAGGAGGCGAGAAAAGAGAGGCCGAAAAGGGCAATAATCGCTGCTCGCATCTCATTGGGGAGTTGGCCGCCAATGTACGCCGCGCCCCGTTTGCCACCGCAGCGTAACGATAGGGCAAATGCCCTACGGGCGTCTCCACTTCGTCACGGGCCTTAACCGGCCCTTTATGGGATAAAGGGTCTGCTGGCGCTAAGATGCTGCTGCCCCTCGCTTCCACCCTCAATCCGTATCTCATTTATGAAGCAGCGTACCGCTCTCCTCGCCTGCGTGCTGGGCAGCCTCCTGTCTGTGCCCGCGCAGGCCCAGTTCACCATCACGAGCACCGACCTG
>CBDUCD010000052.1:0-12548 GCA_965365535.1 uncultured Rhodothermales bacterium
CGACGGCGTCGAGCGAGCCGCGCATGGCCGTGACGAGGGCGGCGATGCGGTCGAGGGCGCGGTTGTATTCGCCCACGAGGGCGTCGAGTTCGTCGCCTGTGCCGGCAGGGGCCACGCGGGCGTCGAGGGCGCCTCCGCCGGCGACGTGCGCCACCGACAGCGCCAACCGCCGCAGCGGCCGCAGCGCCCGCCGCGCCAGCGCCGCCCCCAGCGCCAGCCCCACCAGCAGGATAGCGAGGCCCGCGCCCAGCAGCACGTCGCGGAAGTGGGCGGCGGTTTCGTCGCGGCGCGAGGGCAGCCCCACTTCGAGGCGGTGGCCGTCGGGCAGCGCCAGCGTCAGCAGGTCGAGGGGCGGTTGCCCGTTGCGGCCCGCCACGCGCCGCCACGCGCCGTCGGGCAGGGGCGCGCGGGGCAGCGTGGGGCGGTAGCCCTGCCACGCCGCGCCCGTCGCGTCCAGCACCACGCGCCCGCTTGCGTCGCGCAGCCGCAGGTACGGGGCCACGCCCGGCGGCAAATGGGCGGCTTCGGCCAGCTCCTGCCGGAGGGCGGCCATGCCGCCCATCGCGTAGTCGCCCGCCATCTCGCCGGCTTCGGCGCGCACGGCGGCGCGGTCGCGGGCCTGGAGCGAGCGGACGAGCGCGGCGTAGGCGAGGCCGCTCAGCCCCAGCACCAGCCCGGCCAGCAGCACGCCAAAGGCCGTCCACAGGCGCACGTCGAGGCGGCGCCAGGCAGGGGGCAGGGACGTTTTCACGGCACGCGCAGCCTGTAACCCACGCCGCGCACCGTCTCGACGAGGCGGGGCTCGAAAGGCTCGTCAATCTTTTTGCGCAGCCGGTGCACGAGCACGTCCACGGCGTTGGTGCGCGGGTCGAAGCGGTAACCCCACACGGCTTCGAGAATCATCGTCTTGGACACGACGCGGCCCGCGTGGCGCAGCAGCAGGGCCAGCAGCTCGAACTCGCGCGGCTGCAACTCGACGGTTTCGCCTGCACGCGTCACCGCGCGGGTAAGCAGGTCGAGGGCGACGGGGCCTGCCGCCAGGCGTGTGGGCTCGGCGGCGGCGCGGTGCGGACCGCTGCGGCGCAGCAAGGCTTCCAGGCGTGCCAGCAGCTCGGCAAAGGCAAAAGGCTTGGTGAGGTAGTCGTCGCCGCCGGCGCGCAGGCCGGCCACGCGGCTGTCCACGTCGCGGCGGGCGCTGAGCAGCAGCACGGGGAGGGCGCTGCCGCGCTCGCGGAGGCGGGCCACGAGCGCCAGCCCGTCCAGCCGGGGCAGCATCACGTCCACCACGGCTACGTCGAAAAGGGCGTCGCCGAGGGCGAGGTCGAGGCCCGCCTGTCCGTCGGCGGCGCGCGTCACGGCGTAGCCCGCCTCGCGCAGCCCGCGCAGCGCAAAGCCCGCCATGCGGTCGTCGTCTTCGATGAGGAGCAGGCGCATGGAGAATCGTTGCCGTTGTGGACCGCAGGGGCGCGGCCGTGGCCTGCTATATTACGCCCCTGCCTGCCCTTTGCGCCGCCATGCTACTCGTCGCCCTCGTCGCCGCCAGCCTCGCCACCACCGCGCCCGCCGACACCGCGCTGCGCGTGATGAGCTTCAACGTCCGCTACAACAACCCGGGCGACGGCGAGCACGCCTGGCCCCTCCGCGCCGCGCGCGTGGCCGGCCTCGTCAGTTTCCACGCGCCCGACGTGATCGGGATGCAGGAAGCCCTCGCAGGACAGATTGCCGACCTGGCGGCGGCGCTGCCGGGCTACGCCTGGTTTGGCGTCGGGCGCGACGACGGGCAGGCGGGCGGCGAGTTCTCGCCCGTGTTCTACCGTCCCGACCGGCTGGAAAAGCTCGACGGCGGCACCTTCTGGCTGTCCCAGACGCCTGCCGTGCCGGGCAGCAAAAGCTGGGATGCCGCCCTGACGCGCATCGCCACGTGGGCGCGCTTCCGCGACCGCCTCTCGGGGCAGGAGTTTTTCTACCTCAACACGCACTTCGACCACATCGGGCAGCAGGCGCGCGTCGAAAGCGCTCGCCTGATCCAGTTGCAGGCCCAGACCCTCGCCGCCGGCCTGCCCATCGTCGTCACGGGCGACTTCAACGTGCAGCCGGACAACCCGGCGTACGCGACGATGACGGCTTTTCTGCGCGACGCCCGCGTGGCCAGCGAGACGCCCGCGTACGGCCCCGAGGGCACGTTTTACGGCTTTACCGTCGAGCGCGACGCGCCGGGCGTGCGCATTGACTACGTGTTCGTGTCGCCCGCCGTCCGCGTGCTGCGCGCCGCGACGCTGGCCGACCAGTGGAACGGCCACTACGCCTCCGACCACGTGCCCGTGCTGGCAGACGTGAAGCTGCCCGGCTGACGCGGCCTCAGTTGCGGCGCAGGGCCATGTCCTCGCGCCACACGTCCGGCACGCCGCCCGTCTGCCCGTCGAAGCAGTACGAGGCCGCGTGGCGCTGCTGCCACGTGCGGATGTCGGCGCGGATCTGCTGCGCGCTCGCGGGCAGGTTTTCGCGGCGCCGCACCTCGGCCCAGATGGCCTCGTCGCGCAGGGCGTCTTTCTCGGGAAACAGGATGCGGCACGCCGTCACCACCGTCCAGGTGAAAACCAGGAACAGGAGGGGGAAAAAGACGACGGCGATGGGCCACAGCATGGCCGGCGTGCGGGTTGGTGCGGAAGGTTACTGCTGGGCAGGCGCCGTGTCGCCCGGCGCGTCGCCGCCCTGGCCGGGCGCGGCAGCGGTATCGGGCGAGGCCACCTTTTCCGCCGCCGTCGAGTCGCCAAGCAGGTAATCGCCCGGCGCCACGCGCAGGTTCTGGTAGCGCGTGAGGGCGGTCGAGTCTTCGGCGGCGACGAGGCGGCGGTTGGAAATCGTCATCGGGTCCACGTTTGTCAGGTCGCCGCGAAACACGGTGTCGAACAGGGTAAACGTGAGGAAAACGGTCACGAAAATGCCGCTGAGGATAAAGACGAGCGAGTTGACGCGGTTGTCGTGCTTGAGGCCCATGAAGATGAGCACCACGAGCGTCACCTTGACCGCCGCGATGCCGAGCGCGAGCGGCACGTGGATAAAGTTGAGCGGCCCCAGGTTGGCCGTGCCCGTCACGACGGTCAGCACCGTCAGCCCGACGAGCCACGCCAGGATTTTGACGAGCTGCGACACGGGTGCGATGTAGTGGTGGTGGCCTTCGCCGTGGGCCGTCGGGTTTGCCATGCCAGCAGAAAATGTTGGAAGTTGGATGGTGGAGGTTGGAGCCGGGCGCCCCTCTCCAACCGCTGCGCGCCTGCCCTAGTGGATGAGGTAGAGCAGGGGAAAGAGGAAAATCCAGATGATGTCCACCAGGTGCCAGTACAGGCCCGCGCACTCGACGGGGGTGTAGTAGGCGGCGGAAAACTCGCGCCGGCGGGCGCGCAGCCACATCCACGCCAGCACGCCCACGCCGGCGATGATGTGGATGGCGTGGATGCCCGTGGCCATGTAGTAGATGGAGAAAAACTGCTTCATCATGGGCACGTCGTACTGGGCGTACTCGCCGTGCGGATGGAAGTAGCTGCCGGGGAAGATGCCGTGGCTGAACTTGGTGCCGTACTCGAACGCCTTGACGACGAGAAAGACGAGCGCGCCGCCAATGGTCATCAGCAGAAAGCGCGACAGCCGCCTCTGGTCGCCCCGCTGGATGGCGTTGATGGACATGGCCATCGTCCACGACGAGACGAGCAGCACGATCGTGTTGGCCAGCCCCAGCCACGGGTTGAGCAGGTGCGCCGCCATCTCGAACACCTCGGGGTTCCAGATGCGGTACACGGTGTAGGAGACGAACATCCCGCTGAAAAGCAGGATTTCCGTGGACAGGAACAGCCACATGCCCATCTTGGCCGAGTCGAACTGCTGCTCGGACGAGACGAAGTGGTGCTGCAGGTGCGGCGGGTGCTCGCCGTGGTGGCCCGCAGGCGCGTCGGGCGTGCTAACGGTGAGGGCAGGCGTCGTGGCCATAAGGGGTTGGTTACTTGGTCGGGTGGGGCCGGGTGGGCGAACTGTCAGGCAGCGACAAACCCGGCCAACCAGCAAACAAACTCAGGAAAGCGGGCGGGCAACGACGGTCGTAGTGCCGTCTCCCTGCCCGTCGCCGTCGCCCGTCGTGGTAAACACGTCGTCGGCGAGGTGGAAGTCGTAGGGGCCGCGCGTCACGATGGGCGTGCGCGTGAAGTTGTGCGGGTCGGGCGGGCTCGTGGCGTTTGTCCACTCGAGCGTGGCGGCGCCCCACGGGTTGGCGGGCGCCTTCTGGCCTTTCACCAGCCCCCAGATCCACGTCGCCAGCACGCCCACGAGGCCGAGGGCGAGAATGTACGAGCCGATGGAGGAGACGCGGTGCAGGGCCGCAAACTCGGGCAGGTAGTCGTAGTAGCGGCGCGGCATCCCGCGCGCGCCCAGGATAAACTGGGTGAAAAACGTCACGTTGAAGCCGATGAACACGAGCACGGCGGCCAGCTTGGCGGGCGTCTCGGGGTACATCTTGCCAAACATCTTGGGAAACCAGTAATACACCCCGCCAATGAGGGCCACGACCGAGCCGCCCATCATCACGTAGTGGAAGTGCGCCACGACGTAGTACGTGTCGTGCAGGTGCACGTCCACCGACAGGATGCCCACCATGATGCCCGTCAGCCCGCCGATGGTGAACATGAACAGGAACATCAGCGCGTAGATCATCGGCGTTTGCAGCCAGACCGACCCCCGGTACATCGTCGCCACCCAGTTGAACACCTTGATGCCGCTGGGAATGCCGATCAGAAACGTGATGACCGAGAAGATGATGGCCGCGATGGCCGACTGCCCGCTCGTGAACATGTGGTGGCCCCACACGAGAAAGCCCAGCAGCGCGATGGCGACGCTGGAGAGCGCCACGGCGCGGTAGCCATAGACGCGCTGCCGCGAAAACGTGGCGATGAGTTCGGAGATGATGCCAAAGGCCGGCAGAATGGTGATGTACACCGCCGGGTGCGAGTAGAACCAGAAAAAGTGCTGGAACAGGATGGGGTCGCCGCCCAGGTTGGGGTCGAAAATGCCGATGCCGAAAATGCGCTCGGCAAACAGCAGCAGCATCGTCACGCCCAGCACGGGCGTAGCCAGTATCTGCACCAGGCTCACCGCGTACATCGCCCAGACGAAAAGCGGCAGCCGGTTCCACGTCAGGCCGGGCGCCCGCATCTTGTGGATCGTCACGATGAAGTTGATGCCCGTAAAGATGGAGGCAAAGCCCGCGATGAAAATTGCCAGCGTCAGGAAAACCACCGAGGCGTTCGTGCGCGTCGAGTAGGGCGTGTAGAACGTCCAGCCCGTGTCCATCTTACCCACGAACAGCGACGCCGCCACGAGCACGCCGCCGATGAGAAAGACGTACCACGAGGCCAGGTTGAGGCGCGGAAAGGCCACGTCCTTGGCGCCCAGCTGCATGGGCAGCACGAAGTTGCCCAGGATGGCGGGCGTGGCGGGCACGAGAAAGAGAAACGTCATGAACACGCCGTGCATCGTGAACGTGAAGTTGTAGTTGTCCGCCGACATGATGGTCTCGCCGCGCGAAATGAGTTCGGTGCGGACGAGGATGGCGAACGTGCCGGCAAACAGGAAAATCGTCGCCAGCGTGATCATGTACATGATCCCGATGCGCTTGTGGTCAACGGTCGTCAGCCACGACCACAGGCCCTTCTCGGCGTTGAGGTAGTTGTAGCCGGCGGGGTGTGCGGCGGGCGGCGCGGTGGCGGGCGCCGGAGCCGCGGTAACGGGGTGTGCCATAGAATTCTCCCTCCTTCGGGCTTACTGGAGCGACTTGATGTACGCGATGATCGAGGTGAGCTGGTCTTCGGGCAGCGAGCTGTAGTTGGCCGGCATCACGTTGGGATACCCCTGCACGATTTTGGCGCCGGGCTGCAAGATGGACTCGCGCAGGTAGTTTTCGTCCACCTCTACCGGCCCGGCGCTCGTGGGATGCCCCGTCGTGCCGAACAGCCCTTTCCAGCTTGGCCCGACGAGGGCCGAGCCGTCAACGGAGTGGCACGTCAGGCAGCCGTTCTGCTTGGACAGCACGGCGCCCCACTCGGCGCCCACTTCGCCCGCGCCGCCGCCGCCGGCCACCCAGTCGTTAAAGGCGTTCTGGTTCACGACGTGCACCTTGCCCAGCATCCCCGAATGGCTCGTGCCGCAGTACTCGGTGCAGAAAATGTCGTAGTCGCCGGTTTTGGTGGCCTCGAACCAGACCGACGTGTACCGGTTGGGCAGCACGTCCTGCTTGACGCGGAAGGCGGGAATGAAGAACGAGTGCAGCACGTCCGTCGAACTCATCACCATGCGGACGGGCCGCCCCACGGGCACGTAAATCTCGCCCGCCGTCTGGAAGCCCTCGGGGTAGGTAAAGCGCCAGCCCCACTGGTAGGCCGACACCTGGATTTCGTAGGCGTCGGGCGGGGCTACGTTGAGGGCCATGTAGCCCTTGAAGCCCCACGTGAACACGAGCAGCACCAGAATCGTCGGGATGACGATCCACGAGGCTTCGAGGATTTTGCTTTCCTTGACGGGCGCCGGCCGCTCATTCGGGCTGCGCCGCCGGTAGCGGTAGGCGAAGTACATCATCCCGATGACGACCATCAGGAAGAGGATGAGGCTTACCAGGTTGACGAAGTTGAACAGCCCGTCGGTCAACGGGGCCAGTGTCGAGGCCTGTTCGGGCAGGAACAGGGATCCCTTGTCTTCCATGCTGGAGGGGTGGAGTCAGGCGGAAAGGGGCGAGGCGGTAGCGTGCCGCCGCCACAGGATGGTGAGCACGAGGCCCATCACGAGAAGGGTCAGCACGCCGCCGATTTTCATCAGGCGCGAGGCCACGAGCGTGTAGCGGTGCTCCACAGCGTTGTACTGGAAGCACATCATGATAAACTGGTCGAGAAAGGTACTCGTGCGCCCCTCCGAGGCGTCCGAGAGGGCGGCGCGCAGGTCGGTGGGCTCGAACGCCACGCCCGTCAGGTAGCGCGAAATGGTGCCGTCGGCCTGGACGAACGTGAGGGCGGCGGGGTGGGCGTACTGCTGCGCCGCCTCGTTCCACTTGTAGCGGAAGCCGACGGCGTCGGCAAGGCGGAAGACGTTCTGCTCGCCGCCCGTGAGAAAGTGCCAGCCCTGCGCCGCGTCGGGGCGCCCCAGCCGTTCGAGTTGCCGCGCCTTCTGCCGGGCGGCCTGCTCGGTCGTCTCGCGCGGGTTGAAAGAGACCGACACGACGGTAAAGTCCTTGCCCGGCGTCTGCGGAATCTCTTTGATGCCGCGCGTGAAGCCGTCGAGGATGAGGCTGCACAGCATCGGGCAGTCGTAGTAGAGCAGGTTGAGCACGACGGGCTGCCCGCCGGCAAAGTAGTCGGCCAGCGTTACCGTCGCGCCCGTCTCGTCGGTAAACGTGAGGTCGAGCGGGATTTTCTGGCCGATGTGGTTGTCGAGCCCGACGCCCTCGGTGCCGGGTACGGGCTGCCCGGCCACCTGCGCGTGCGCGCGGCCCGCACCCAGCAGGGCAAGCACCACGACGGGCATCAAAAGGCGGGGCAGATGCATCAAAAACAGGCGCTTAAAGGCTGGTTCTCAACGGCCGTCCAGCAGGGGCAGTTCCTCTGTTGCGGCGCTGTCGCGGCGCGCAGCCGCCGTGTTGGACATCATCGTGATCACCCGCTCGATGGGCACGCGGTACACGCCCTCGGCGTCGTTGACGACCTCGTACTGGCCCAGACGCCGCGCCGCCGACGCCTCCACTTCCACCAGGTCGGGGTAGCCCGACTGCGTGACGGATTGCAGGTACGTCTGCTGCCGGACGGTCGCCTTCCAGTTGAACAGGATGATGATGATGATGATGATGACCGCCAGCACGCTCAGCGTGATGCCCAGAATCTGCGCCGACTCGACGCCTTCCGCCTCGACGCCCATCTGGTTCACGGCTTGCTCGACCGTGTCGCTGCCCGTGGCCTCGACGGCGGCTTCGGCGCCGGCGGCCTTGAAAAGCTTGCTGGCCGGCCCGAAGGGCTCGTCGGTGTCGGGCTCGATGCGCGGCGCCGCCTGCACCTCGTCGGGCGTCATGGCGATAAAGCTCTCGACGTGCTCGCCGGGGCTTTCGGCCTCGCCGCGCAGCGCGAACACGCGCCAGTAGAACGTCTCCCGGCTTTCGGGCAGCACGTCCCGCAAGCGCAGCAGGGTTTCGCGGCCCACGGACTCCTCGACGACGACGTCGGCAAAGCCCGCATCGCGCGCCACCTGCACGGCGTACCCGTCGGCGCCGACGACGGGCTCCCAGGTAAGCGTCAGGTCGCGCCCCACCACGGTGGCCTCGCGCAGAGGCGCCACGAGCACGGGGTCGGGAAGGGGGGACTGGGGGGGTTGCTGGGCCATAAGCGTAGCGCGGGTGCCGGGTGACAACGCAGCCGGCACCCGATGGGTCTTGAGGTGGGGTGTGGGCGCGCCGGAAAACGCTGGGTCGAAACGCGAGCCGTCAGACGTTCTGGAAAGCGATGGACTGCCCCAGCCGGGGGTCGTTGACGGGCACGAGGCTGTGGCGCCCCAGCCGGTACAGAAACAGCGTGACGTAGAGGCCGAAAAGGCCCAGCCAGCACGCCCCGTCAATCCACGAAAGCGTGGGCTGCCCGGGCTCCATGACGGTCAGGTTGGGCATCACGAGCCAGTGCAGGTCGAACCACTGCATCACGAAAAACCAGACGGCCATGATGGCCAGCAGCGTCAGCGACCGCTTGGACGAGCGGTTGAGCAGGATGAGAAACGGCAGGATGAAGTGCAGCACGAGCAGGGCGGCGCTGTGGTAGCCCCAGCCGTTGGTAAGCCGGTGGTCGTACCAGATGGTTTCTTCTTTCAGGTTCGCGTACCAGATGAGCATGTACTGCGAAAAGGCGATGTAAGCCCAGAACACGGTAAAGGCAAACATCCACTTGCCCAGGTCCTGGTAGTGCTCCGTCGTCACGACGCCTTGCAGCGCGCCCGCGCGTTGCACGAGCAGGGCGGCAAAGGTGATCATGGCCACGCCCGACCAGAAGGCGCCGGCGAAAAAGTACACGCCGAACATGGTCGAGAACCAGTGCGGGTCGAGCGACATGAGCAGGTCGTAGGAGGCAAAGGCTACCGTGAGGGCGAACACGGGCAGCCCCCACGCGCTTACCCGGCGCTGCCGGGCCGGGATGTCGGTTGCCGGGTCGAGGTCCTGGGCGACCGACAGGCGGTAGAGTTTGTAGGCCATCACCGACCAGAGCGCGAAGTAGAGCACGACGCGGAAAATGAAGAACGGCGTGTTGAGGTACGCCTGCTTGCCCGCCAGCACGGCGTCGAAGTCGGGCGAGGCCGGGTCGTAGAGGTCGTGGTGCGTCCAGTGGAACAGGTCGTGCATCCCCAGAAAAACGGGGATGGACAGCAGCAGCAGAAACGGGAACGACATGGCCAGCACCTCGGCAATGCGGCGCACGACGATGCCCCAGTGGGCTTTCGTGATGTGGTGGATCATCACGAAAAACAGGCCCCCCAGCGAAAGCGACACGCAGAACACCCAGCCCGTGAGGTACGAAAAGAAAAAGCGCGTCGGATCGACGGCCAGCCCGACGACGCTCAGCACCAGAAACACGGCGCTCACGAGCAGGGGCACGAACCACGGGCGGGCGCCCTCGCGCAGCCGCAGGCCCGCGTCGGCGGCGACGCCGGCCGTGGGCTCGAAGGGGTCGAGAAGGCGCGTGGCGAGGGCGCTGGAACGAAGCGTAGAAGCCATGAGGGGTGGGGAGTGTCGAATGACGGGTGCCGGGTGGCGAACGGAGAAGGGCGCGCGGGGCGCCTACGGAGGTGCGAGGGCTGTTTCCACGCGCCGCCCGCCACGCGGCGTTTCGTCTGGATTTAGTTGGTCGTGTCGGGCGCGGTGACGGGGCCGCCGGGGTTGGGCGCGGGCGCGCCCGGCGCCGCACCCGTCGAGCCGCCGCCCATGTTGGCACTCTGCGCCTGCTCGATCTGGCGGAGCACGTCGGCAGGCAGGTCGCCCCGCTCGGCGTTCTGCGAGCGTTGCAGCGCCCGGATGTAGGACACAATCGCCCACCGATCCCCGACGGCAATCTGCTGCGCGTAGCCGGGCATCGAGCGGACGCCGTTCGTGATGACGTTGTAGAGGTAGCCGTCCTCGACGCTGCGCAGCCGGTCGTCGTGGTACGAGGGCGCGGGCGTGTAGCCGTAGCCGCCCGTCATGATGATGCCCTGGCCGTTGCCTGCCTTGCCGTGGCAGACCGAGCAGTAGATGTTGTAGCGCTGCTGGCCGCGCAGCAGCAGCTCGCGCGTGACGGGCACGGGCGTAGTGGGCAGAAAGGCGCCGCCCGCCGTGCGGCCCTGGTAGATGCCCGCGTCGTCGCGCAGAAAGCCGCGCGCAATGGTGCCCGCCACGGGCACGCGCATGGCGCGGCCGTCGGCAAAGTAGGGGTTGGCCTCCTGGGGATTGAATTTCTCCTGGAAGTCCATGTTGAGGTTCGGGTGGATGGGCGGGGCTTCCGACACCATCCCGCGGCAACCGCTCAGGGCCAGCACGGCGGCAAGGGCGAGCGTCAGGCGCATGAATCTGGGTTTGTTGAAGGGGATCGGGTGTGGGGGCGCTGGAGCCTCCGACGGACAACCCGGCCCCCCAGGCTTAGTGGACGGTAACGGTGACGGCCTGGCCGGCAGCTTGCTCGGGTTCTTCTCCGGGCTCCGTCAGCGTTTCGACGCGCAGCGCGCCCGCGTCGGCCAGCAGTTGGTGCGTGGCGCCAAGTTCGAAGCGCGGGTCGGACGAGGCGACGTGCAGGAAAAAGCCGTCGTCGGTGGCGCGGGCAAACGAGGGCGAGTAGAACAGCGGATTCCAGGGGCGCGGCAGCCCGTTGAGGGCCAGCATCCCCGCCACGGCGCCCAGCGCGGCCAGCAGAACCGTCAGCTCGAACATGACGGGCACGCTGGGCTCGACGGCGAAAAGCGGCTTGTTGGAGATGTTGATGGGGTAGTCCACGGCGCTTGTCCACCACTGCAGCCACGTGCCCAGCGCCAGCCCCGTCAGGCCGCCGCCGAGGGCGGCAAAGCCCACCTTCGACTGCGGCAACCCCATCGCCCTGTCCATGCCGTGGATGGGAAACGGCGTGTGCGTGTCGAAGTGGCGGTAGCCCGCGTCGCGCACCTTTTCGGCGGCGTGCAAGAGGGCGCCCGGATGCGCAAACTCGGCGAGCAGCCCGTACACCTGCCCCTCGGGCGGCGTGGGGTAGATGCCCATCGTGCTTTTGACTTCGTCGAGGAGTTGGTTCATGTGATCTGTTGCGTGTTGCGTATTTCGTACGGGGCGTCTTTGCTAACACGTGATACGTATTACCCGGTACGACGCGGCGACTTGTGCATACGCGCTACTTTTTGACTTCCTGGGCCGGCTGCGTGTAGGGCACGTCCAGGTTGGCGTGGCCGTCGCCCGAGGGGTGGTCGTAGAAATGCGGGTCGGCCTCGGGCAGCGTCGCCTTGACCTCGGCCACGGCCACGACGGGCAAGAAGCGCAGGAACAGGAGGAAACAGGTGAAAAACAGGCCGAAGGTGCCCACGTACGTCCCCACGTCCACAATCGTGGGCGAGTAGTAACCCCACGACGACGGCAGGAAATCGCGGTGCAGCGAAACGACCGTAATCACGAAGCGCTCGAACCACATGCCGATGTTGACGATGATGGAGAGCACGAACATGACGGGAATCGAACGGCGCAGCTTTTTGAACCAGAAAACCTGGGGCGCGACGAGGTTGCAGAACATCATCGTCCAGTACGCCCACGCGTACGGACCCGTCCAGCGCACCTTGAAAAACTGATACTGCTCCCACTCGACGCCGCTGTACCAGGCCATGAAAAACTCGGTGCAATACGCAAAACCCACCATCGTACCCGTCACGAGGATGATCATGTTCATCTTTTCGAGATGATCAATCGTGATGAGGTTTTCCAGGTTGTACACCTTGCGCGCGACGACCATCAGCGTCACCACCATCGCGAAGCCGGAGAAAATGGCGCCGGCGACGAAGTAGGGCGGGAAAATGGTGGTGTGCCAGCCCGGGATAATGGAGACCGCAAAGTCGAACGACACGACGGAGTGGACGGACAGCACGAGCGGCGTGGCCAGCCCGGCCAGGATGAGGTACGCCTTTTCGTAGTTGCGCCAGTGGCGGTTGGCACCCGTCCAGCCCAGCGAGAAAAAGCCCAGCACCTTGGCGCGCAGCCCCACGGCGCGGTCGCGCAGCGTGGCCAGGTCGGGGATGAGGCCGACGTACCAGAACGTGAGCGAGACGAGGAAATAGCTCGACACGGCAAACACGTCCCACAGAAGCGGGCTGCGGAACTGCGGCCACATCTCCATCTGGTTGGGGATGGGCAGCAGCCAGTACACCACCCACACGCGGCCCACGTGGAACGTCGGAAAGATGAGCGCGCACATGACGGCGAAAATCGTCATCGCCTCGGCGGCCCGGTTGATGGACGTGCGCCACTTCTGCCGGAACAGGAA
>CBDUCD010000053.1:0-12487 GCA_965365535.1 uncultured Rhodothermales bacterium
GGCCACGCAGCGCGAGGCGCGGTAGCGCGGCTCAGCGCTTTTTCTGGTACACGCGCACGTACTCTACCTCCATGCGCTGCGGCCAGATGCTGGGGTCCACGCCCTGCGCGCCGCCCCAGTCGCCGCCCACGGCCAGGTTGAGCAGCAGGTGGAACGGCTTGTCGAAAGGCCACTCCTGCCACGTCGCGTCGGGGTTGGTGAGGCGCTCGTTGCGGAAGGTGAAGTAGGGCGTGCCGTCAATAAAGGCGCGGATGGAGTCGGGCTCCCACTCGATGGAATAGACGTGGAAGTCGCTGCGGGCCGTGGGGACGGTTTTCTGCGCGCCCTTTTGCGTGCCGATGCTGTGGTAGTAGGCCCGCGTGTGCACCGTCGCGTGGACGACGTCGGGGTCGTAGCCCACGTGCTCCATGATGTCTATCTCGCCGTTGTCGGGCCAGTAGGTAGTGCCGTAGGACTGCTGCGAGGGCAGCATCCAGATGGCCGGCCACGTGCCACGCCCCGAGGGCAGGCGCGCCTCGACCTCGATTTTGCCGTACAGCCAGTCGCCCACGCCCCGGGTGCGCAGCCGCGCCGACGTGTACGCCTTGCCCTGGTACTCTTCCTTGCGCGCCTCGATGACGAGCCGCCCGTTTTCGACGCGGGCGTTGTCGGGGTCGCGCTCGGTGTAGTACTGGAGCTCGTTGTTGCCCCAGCCGCTGCCGCCCGTCTCGTAGCGCCACTTGCGGGCGTCGGGCAGGCCGTCGGCCTCGAACTCGTCCGACCACACGAGCTGGTAGCCCTCGTCGCCCCCGACGGGGTTTTTGGACTGGCTGCACGACAGGGCGGGCAGGGCCAGCAGGCAGGCGACAAGGGGCGTGCAAAAACGCATGGCTCAGAAGTAGAAGCGGAGGTCGAAAAGCTGCGTCTCGCCCAGGTTGTCGAAGGGCAGGTAGGCGTAGTCGAAGCCGAAGCGGACGCTGCTGAGGGCAAAGTCGAGGCCGCCGCCAAAGCTCCAGTGGTTGTCCATCTGGCTGGCGGCAGCAGCCGAGAGGCTGTGGTAGCCCGCGCGGGCGCTGAGGCCAAAGCCGCCAAAGCGGTAGCCCGCCTGCGCGCCCACGTCGGCGTTGAGGTTGTTGTCGTTGGTCTGCTGCACGTCCGTCAGGCCCAGCAGCTCGAAGTTGCCCGCGCGCACGGCAGGCACGGCCAGGCCCACGCGGAACGAGAGCGGCAAGTCCCAGCGGGCCGTCTGGTACTGGCCGGGCACGGCGGGGTTGTTGCCCGTGCTGCCCTCGTCGGGGTCCACGAACACGCGCGCGTTGACGCCCTCCATGCGCATCTTGCCGCCGAAGTTCTGGATGGAGGCGGCCAGCTGGGCGCCGTTGAGGTAGGGCATCTCGAGCACGAAGCCCAGGTCGAAGGCAAACGTCGAGGCGCTCATGTCGCGGATCTGCTGGCGGACGAGCTTGCCCGTGCCGCCGATGTAGAACGACTCGGTAAGGGGCTGGGCGTAGCTGAGGCCAAAGACGAGGTCGCTGGCGCCCCACGTCTCGCCCGTGCCCTCGGGCAGGTCTTCCGTCGTCACGTCCTCGCGCCCGTAGTCCACGGCGCCGATGCTGAGGCCGAGCACGCCCGCACCCGTGATGGGCAGCACCACGCCGGCGGCGTTGTAGTCAATGCCGGCCACCCACGTGTGGTGCGAAAGCAGCACGGCGCCGCGCTCCGTGCCGCCCGAGAGGCGGGCGGCGCCGCCGGGGTTCCAGAACAGGGCGTCGGCGCCCGTGGCGAGGGCCGTGTAGGCGTGCCCGAGCGACTGGCCGCGCGCGCCCGTGCCCAGCGTCAGAAAGGTGGCCGCCGTGGTGCCCACGCGGCTTTGCGCCCGCAGCGGGGCCGGCAGGGCGAGCAGCAGGACGAGGGCGCCCAGCACGGCGCCCCGGCGCAGCATGGCTGATGTCTTCATTTCACGATGGCGAGCTTGCCGATCTTTTCCCCGATACCGGGAGCCTCGACGTGGTAGATATAGACACCGTAGGCGATGTCCTGATTTTCCGTCGTGCGCAGGTCCCACGCCAGCTGGCCGTCACTCACGGCGGTGTCCTGGTAGAGCGTGCGGATGAGTTCGCCGCGGATGTTGTAGATGCGGACGGTGCACTGCGCGGGCAGGTGCGTGAACAGGATGCGGCGCTCGCCGCGCCCCGTGATCTGCGGCGAGGCGCGCTCCCACTTGGCGGCGGCCACGTACGGGTTGGGCACGGCGCGGATCTTGTCCAGGTCGCCCCGGGCCTGCCCGGCGTCGAAGGTGGAGGGGCGCAGGGTGAACTGGAAAAAGTCGCCCGTGCTGAAAGGCCGCGTAACCGAGATGCGCAGCCGGTCGCCCGGGTCGGGGGCGTCGCCGGTTTCGCCGCGCGGCGCCTCGAAGCGGACGCGGTAGCGGAAGCGGCGCGTGCTGCCCACCCGCTCGTTGATGATGAGGGCGTCGCCGGCGTCGAAGGCTTTGCTGCCATTGAGGTCCTGCACCAGCAGGTCGGCCAGCATCCCCGTCGTCGTGTTGACGGCAAAGACGGGGATGTCCACGCGCAGAAACTCGCCCAGCCGGAAGCGCGGCGGCGAGTAGAGCGAGTCCGTCCAGCGCAGCTCGTAGTCGTAGGGCGCCAGCTCGTAATCTGCCGAGCCGCCTTCCTCGACCGTCGCCAGCCAGTTGGTGTTGTACGAGGCCAGCCCGCGCGGGTCGGTGCGGAACAGGTCCACGCCGTCCTCGGACCGGCCCACGTAGCCCGTGCGGTCGCGGACGAGCTTGACCTCGGCGTCGTTGTCGAAGTTGAGGAAAAAGCCCACGCCGTCGGCGGCCTCACTCGTGGCGGCGTAGCCCGTCGAGTCTATGTAAACCTCGCCCGTGGCGATGTTTTCAAGTCGGTAGCCCGTGGTCTGGTAGAGGGGGCCGCCATTGGCGGGGGTCGAGAAAAAGCTGACGCGGTACACGCTGTTGGAGTCCACGAGGGCTTCGTTGAAGACGAGCACGTCGAGGCTGCCCGTGCCAATGCCGCCCGAGACGTGGCTCAGGTCTTCGCGGGCGCCGCCGGGCACGTAGCCCGCCGCCGGCGCGCGGGGCGTGACCACGGCGGCGTTGCGCGAGATGCCGCGCAGGTTGCCGGCCAGGTCAACCGAGAAGTTGAACACGTTTTCCTGCGGGTCAATGGCAGGCTTGGTGGGCGCGTTCGGGTCGCTGAACCCCTTGTCGTAGGCCACGAGGGCGTAGTAGTACGTGAAGCCGTTTTTCACGTCGGTATCCACGTAGTAGAACTGCAGGCCCGTGTCGCCGCCCAGGTTGAAAAGGGCCTCGCCGCCCAGCACGGGCGTGGTGCCCTCGATGCCGTCCTTTAAATCCCACTGCGCGAGGGGTTCGTAGAAAATGGGCGTGCCAAAGGCGTCCGTCACCGTCCGGGCGTCGGAGAGAAGCGGGTCGGTGCCGCGGTAGAGCTTGAAGCCCTCGAAGTCGAACTGCTGCGAAAAGCGGTCGAAGGATCGGAGCGAGGCATTGTCCCACGAAAGCACCACGCGCCCGTCGCCGGGCACGGCGGTGAGGGTGGGCTGGATGGGCGGCTGGGCGAAGTTGTAGTCGGCGTTGTAGATGGACTGGACGGTGCGGCGGTTTTTGAAGAAGTCGCGCTCGTCGTCGCCGAAAATCCAGGCGGTCGAGAAAAAGTCCGTGGCGCGGTCGGGGTTTTCGCGCTGCGGCTGGAGGGCGACCGTCCCCGAGGAGAACAGCAGAAACGGCTCGATGTCGGCGCGCTCGGCGGCAGGCTTGGTGCCGAGGGGAAACTGGCTGTTGATGATGCGCTCGAACAGCCACGTGTCGCTGCGGAGGTTGTCGCCGCTTTCGTAGAACGGGCGCGTGTTGAGGTCGAAGCCCGTGAGGCCGATCTGGTCGGATTCGTCCACGTCGAGCTGGTCGAAGTTGGGCTCGCCGGGCGTGGGCACGCCGTCGGCCTCGCCCGTGTCGGGGCCGGGGTAGCCCTGGTCGTTGGGGCCGAGTCCGTCCTGGCCCAGGTCGTTGTTGAGGGCTTCGCCCTCGTCGTAGGCGCCGTTGCCGTTGTCGTCGGTAAAGCCTACCCAGTCGAGGTTCTCGTCGCCCGTCCACCAGCGGCCCGCCATAAAGGCCGGGCGCTGCGCCAGCACGTCGTCGAAGGTCTGGCCGGGGGCGCCGTTGAAAAGGGTGAAGTTGTCGGTGTTGTAGCGGGCCATGACCTCGCTGCGGATGGCGTCCTGGCCCTCGACAAGCTGGCCCGGCCCGTCGAAGCGGCTCTCGTCCACGATGCCGTCCTCGTCGTTGTCGAGCCCGTCGTCGGAGCGCGAGGGGCTTTCGAGAAAGGCGAAGCCCGTGTAGCCGAGCTTGTAGGTGCCGCCCGTGGTGCGCGTGCCGATGCCGTCCTGATCCCAGCCGTAGGCCACGTCCTGCTGCGGGTCGAAGGCGGCGTTTTCGTCGCCCTCGTCGGTGCCCATGCCGTAGTCCATCACCTGGGAAAAGTAGAGCCGGTCGTGGTGCGTGGCGCCGACATTGGTGACGCGGTAGAGCAGGAACATCACGTCTTCGGACAGCACGTTGGCCCACTGGAGAATGCGCGTCTGCACCTGGAGGCCGAGCCCGCCTTTCGTCGAGTCGGCGGGGTCGGGGTAGAAGACGCCGTACTTGCTGTAGGGCCGGTGCGTGACGGGGTCCACGGCGTACTCCATGTCGGAGAGGTCGTCCATGACGTAGAAGCTTTCCAGGTCGGCGTTAAAGACGCCCTTGCCGAAAAGGCCATTCCACGCGGCCACGTTCGCGTTGCCATCTACGTCGTCGCCGCGCCAGCCCGGGTCGTCGGGGTTCTGGAGGCGGTCGGGCCAGAAGGCGGGCCACGACGTGGGATCGTCGGAGAGCGCGGGCGTGGGCGTGCGCGAGCCCGTGATGGGGTCCACGCGGTCGGGGTTGTGGAAGCCCGGCAGGGGCAGCCAGCCCCACACGTTGCCGTTGGGGCCCGTCCGGCGCCCGGCGTCGCGGTAGTTGATGATGGTGGGGTTGAGGACGGTGTCGGTGGCGGCCAGCCCCCACTTGGCGCGCTCGCCGGGCACGAGGCCGGAGATGACGATGCCGATGCCGTCAATGTGGCGCCCGCCGATGCCGCGCGGCCACACGCCCCACGGCGCGTCGTCGTAGCGCGACATCTCGCCGTGGTTGCGGAAGTTGGTCTCGATGAGGTTGCCGTCGAGGATGCCGCGCGCGATGGACTGCACGCGGCCCCGGTACTGGTCGGGGATGTCGCGCTGCTGCGCGCCGGCGGGCAGCGCCATCGCCAGGCCGGCAAGCGCGCAGGCCGCGAGCCGCCGCAGAGGAAAAAGCCTGTTCATAGACATGGAAGGCAGGAAATCAGAAGTCGAAGCGGAGGCCGAGGCTGACGCGGCGCGGGGCGCCGAAAAACGTCGGGTTGTAGTACAGGTCGTCAAGCGTGTTGACGCCGCCGACGGTCGTGCCGCTGCGGATAAAGCGCTCTTTCGTGAGCGACTCCGTCGCCAGGCCCGTGTCGTCATAAACCTGCGCCTGCACCTCGGTGTCGAGCAGGTTGGTGATCTGGAGCAGCAGGTTCACGTCCTGCTTGACGAAAGGCGGGCGGTAGAGCAGCCGCAGGTCGGAGAGGAAGTAGGCGGGCTTCGAGTCGTCGTTTTTGAGAAACGAGCGGATGTCGTTGCGCAGCGTCGTGTAGGGCGTGCCGCTTTCGACGCGGTTGATAAACGTGGCCTGGAAGCCGCGCGCGGGCTCGATGGTCAGCGTCGAGTTGAGCACGTGGCGCCGGTCCCAGTTGAGGCGCACAAGCGACACGATGGCTTCCTCGCCGCTCTGCTGGCGCCCGAAGGCCTCGCCGGGGTCGGAGGCCGTGCCCTCGGCAAACTGGAGCGTGTAGTCGAGCGTCCACGAAAGGGGGCCGCGCCCGCGCTGGAAGGCCGAGAACGTGATGCCGCGCACCGTCCCCACGTCCACGTTGCGGTTGCGGACGGCGAAGTTGCCCTCGGGCAGGCGCGTGATTTCCTGGCCCGTGAGGTTGCGGATGTCTTTGGAGAAGACGGTCACCTCCAGCCCCATCTGGTCGGTGAGGGCCTGCTGCAAGCCCAGCTCGAACGTCAGGGTGCGCTCGGGCTCCAGGTCGGGGTTGCCGAAAAAGGCGTTCGCGCCGCCCGTCTGCGCCTCGAACTCGGGGTTGGCGTAAAGCAGGTCGAAGCGGGGCGTCTGGAAAAAGAGGCCCGCCGAAAAGCGCAGCACGCCCGTGGCCGAGATGGGAAACGCGATGCCCAGCCGGGGGCTGAGCTGCACCTTGCGCGCCGCCGGCTGCCGGTTGTAGAGCGAGTCCGCCGGGTCGGGCGTGGCCGTGTTGGGCACGTTGACAAGCTGCCCCTGCGCCCAGTCGATGGGCACGAGGTAGTCGGGCTCGAACAGGTCGAAGCGCAGGCCGACGTTCACGATCAGGTTGCGCAGCTCGACCTTGTCCTGCACAAAGGCGGCAAACTCGTACGGGTTCGTGGTGAGGGCGTTGTTGTCGAGGGGGTTGGGCGAGATGCGCGCCACGTAGCCCGTCTCGGCGCCCATCTGGATGCCGTACGTCCGGTTGCGCAGGCTGTGGAAACGGGCCTGCACACCCGTCTT
Organism: uncultured Rhodothermales bacterium; assembly: GCA_965365535.1. Lineage (GTDB taxonomy): Bacteria > Bacteroidota > Rhodothermia > Rhodothermales > BA12 > CBDUCD01. The sequence continues at coordinate 6,650 of CBDUCD010000053.1, forward strand.
GACAAGGTGGATGCGCGTGGCCTGGACGGTGAAGTCCGCCTGCACGTTGTGCGTCTCGGTCGTGTTGTCCACGTCGTAAAGGTCGTTGCCCGACACGGCAAAGGCGTTCGTGCCTGCCAGCGACCCCAGGTTGGACGACACGTACGGCCCCGTCAGGTCGTCGTAGAGGTGGGACGTGTAGTGGTCGCGCAGGTAGCTGTAGGCCGCGTTGGCAAACGCCTTTGCGCCCAGCGCGTAGCGCGCGCCCAGAATGTGCGTCTGGGTAAAGTTGCGGTTGATGTTGGTGCCCTCGGGGGCGTACTTGCGGTAGTGCTGGTAGGGCCGGTTTTTGCCCGTCTGGATAAAGGCGTTATAATCGATGCGCAGCGGCCCGATGGGGCGCATCACGAGCGAGCCGTTAAAGGTGCCGCGCGTGCCGCCGCCCTGCGCCATGAACGACTGGTCGCCCGTGGATTCGAGCAGGAATTCGCCGGGGTTGCCCGACGTGAGGCGCTGCGACGAGTCGCCGGGCGCGAACAGGCGGCGCGAAAGGAGGTGGCCCTCGTTCTGCAGGTAGCGCCCCGACAGGCGGATGCCCACGCGGTCGCGCAGAATCGGCCCGCCCAGCGTGCCCTGCACGTCGAACTGGCTGGGAAAAGGCGCCGCCTCGGCGTACGTCACCTTCTCGGTCGTGAAGTCCTCGGCCAGCAGGCCGCTGCCCGCGGGCGCCGTGCGGCGCACGAACTCCAGCTTGCGCTCCGACGCGATGGCGCCCACGTACGCCTGCCCGCCCACGTTCCAGCCCCGCGGCACGTCTTTCGTCGTGATGTTGACCACGCCCGAAAGCGCCTGCCCGTACTCGGCGTTGAACACGCCCGAGACGACTTCGAGGTTTTCGACCATGTTCTGCTCGACCTCGAACGACGCCTGCTGCGTGAACACGTTGTTGATGGGCACGCCGTTGACGAGGTACGCGACTTCGGACTGGCGCCCGCCCCGGAAGTGGCCGTCCACGATGCCCGCCTGCAGGTTGATGGCGTCGCCAATCGTCGTGACGGGCAGCGCCTCGAGCTGGTCGCTCGTCACGACCGACGTGGTCGTCGTCCGGTCCACCTCCACGATGGGGCGCTCCGCCGTCACGGTCACTTCTTCGCCTTCGATGACGGCTTCCTGCATCGCCACGCTAATCGTCGTGGTTTTGCCGGGGTCTATCTGCACCCCCTCGTAGCGCACCTCGCGGAAGCCCACGTAGCGGAACACGACGGTGTAGGTGCCCGGCCTGAGGTTGAGCACGCTGTAGTAGCCGTCGTTGCCCGTGGCCGTGCCCTGCGCGGTGCCTTCGATGAGGACGTTGACGCCGGGGAGCGGGTCGTTCGTGCCGGCTTCGGTTACGGTGCCGGCCAGCTTGCCGGCGGTTTGCGCCGCTGCGGAGGCGCACAGCATCAGCGAAAGCGCCAGCAGGGCGCCGGCGGCCTGCCGGCCTTTTCGGGATGCAACAGACATCGTCATGGGAGCAAGAATAAAAGGGGGGCGGCGGGGGCAGCGGCACCTGCCCGCCCCCGCCGCCCGGACCGGGGTACTGCACGACCACGATGGGGGGGGTAGCCGCCCGCCCGCCCGCCTCGAGGCGGATGACGTACAGGCCCGCCGCCAGGCCGCGCGCGTCGAGCGCCACGGTGTGGTCGCCGGCGGCGTACACCGCGCCCGCCACGAGGCGCGCCACGCGCTGCCCGAGCACGTTGTACACGTCCATCTCGACCGGGCCGGCGGTGTCGAGGCTGAAGCCCACGCGCGCCGTGCCCCGCACGGGGTTGGGGGCGCTGCCGCCGAGGGCAAACGCGGAGGCAGCGCCTGCACCCTCGGCCGCCGTACCCGTCACGTCGGCGCCGGCAAAGGCCACGGCGGGCCACTGCATGGGGTTCGCGTACCAGCCGGGCGCCGTGAAGTTGACGTTCGCCTTTTCGCTCGTGACGCCCGTGGCGCGCGTCGAGAAGCCGCCCGCGCCGTCCTGCTCGTCGTAGCCGATGATGAGGGGGTAGTAGGCAATCTCGTCGTTGCCCGGCGCCTCGAACGTCACGTCGTCGCCGATCTCGGACATCAGAAAGGCGGCCATCAGGCGGTAGCCTTTGCCGTCGGGCTTGGCTTCGTAGATAGGCGCCGAGAACAGGTCGGAGGCGTAGTCGCCCGCGCCCACGATGATGCCGCCTTCTGCCGTGTTGAGGGGCTGGAAGTTGGAGGCGTGGTCGCCGGCGCCCATGCTGCCGTGCGTCGAGCCGATGGGGAAGGTGACGCGGTACGTGCCGAAAAAGAACGCGAAGCGGTCGAACAGGTACGGCTCACCCGACGAGGGCGCGCCCGAGCCGTTGTCGGTGTCGAAGACGAGGGCGTCGTCGTTCACGTCGGCGTAGAACATGATGATGGTCTCGTCGGCGTTTTCGGGGTCGGGGGCGTAGCCCACGTAAACCGTCGCGTCGAAGTCGCCGGGCGTCTCGAAGCCATCGGCGGGGTCCGTCGTGCCGTAGCCCGGCCCCAGGCGGAAAGGCGTCACGCCCGTGAGGTCGAGGAAATCCGTCGAGATGGTGCGGTTCGAGAACGCGTCGAAAAGGCCGTCCACCTCGGCGGGCGACATCTGGAACACGTAGCCCTGCGGGCGGGCCCCGGTAACCTTGACGGTGCTGTACGTCGCCGTCTTGTTCTCGACGCCGCTCGTGCCCACGGCGGTCACGGCAAAGGTGACGCTGGGGCTGGGCACCGAGGGGTGCGGAGACGACATGCGGTACACGAGCGACAGGTCGGTGGCGTTGGCGCCAAAGCTGCGCACGAACTGCGCGCGCTCGGGGTCGTCCACGCCGACGCCCTCGTTTTCGAGGATGTAGAGGCGGTAGCCGCCCACGTTTTCCTGGGGCGTAAAGCTGACCGTCACGGTCGAGTTGCCGTTTTCCGTCGTCGTGAGGGTGCCGGCGTAGGGCTGCGAGCCGGCGGCGTACGCGCTCAGGTCGGTGTTTTTGCTGCCGATGTAGAAGTCATCCACGTACACGTTGCCGGCGGGGCCGCTGCCCTGATCCCAGAAAAAGCCGACGCTGATGACGCCCGACCAGGTAAACTCCCGGAAGGCGTCGGTGCCCGGCGTGATAAAGGCGCCGCCGTCGCTGTTGTAGCCGCCCTGGTACTGCCAGTTGAGGGCGTAGGCGTCGTAGGGCGTGGCCAGCGGCGTACCGTCGAGGTTTTTGCCCACTTTGGCCGAGTCCAGCCCGGCCACCGTGGCCGGCGGCAGGGCAATGACGAGGTCGTGCCACCTGTTGTCGTAAAGCGAGTCGGGCACGTGCCAGATGGCGCGGAAGGCCACGTCGTCGTCGTTGGGGTTGCCGTTGCCGTTGAGGGCCTCGGTGTCGAGCATCATGAAGTTGATGTTGCCGTGCATGGTGGGCGTGCCCGTGTCGGCGCCCATGCGCAGGCGCATGAACAGCGTGTCGCGGCGGACGCGGTTGGCCGAGAAGTCAATGCCCGTGGCGGCGGGCCACGTCAGCGCCGGGTTGGCGTAGTTGCCGCCGCCAAAGCGGAGGATGCTGTTGCCCGTGGCGTCGGGGTCGGCCTCTTTCACGGCGGTGGCGTTGGGCACGCGCGGGTTGATGCCCTCGACGAAAAAGACGAACTCGTCTCCGGCAACTTCCTGCGCGGTGGCAGGCAGGGCCGTCAGCAGCACGAAAAAGGCCGCTACGATGGTAGCACTGCGTTGCATGATGGTGGGGATTTGGTGGGATGGGACGAAAAAAGGGCCTGCCCCGAAAGGACGGCTACTGCGCCCCCAGGGGGCGAGGGCAAAAAGCGGCACCGGCGAATGAAACCCGTTTCATTGCTCGGCAGGTTGTGGCTGCCGCACCGCCGGGCCGGCACTGCGGCGGACGACGAGTTCGGTCGGCACCACGACGGTCTGCCCCGCGATGGCGCGGGCGCGGGCACCGTCGCCGTCGGCGACGAGGCCGAGCAGGTACTCCGTCGCCCGCCGGCTCAGCTCGAAAGCCGGCACGCGGACGGTCGTGAGGGCGGGGTTGGCGTAGCGGGCGCTCAGGATGTCGTCGAAGCCGACGACCGACACGTCCTCGGGCACGCGCACGCCCTGCTCCTGAAACGCACCTACGGCGCCCAGCGCCATGTAGTCGTTCATGGCGAACAGGGCCGTCGCGTCCGTGGGCAGGCGCAAAAGGTGGCGGGCGGCCTCGTAGCCCGACGCCTGGCTGTAGTCCCCCTCGACGACGAGGGCGGGGTCGAAGGCGATGCCGGCGGCGGCGAGGGCCTCGGTGTAGCCCTGCTGCCGGTCGCGCGTGTCGCGGTTTTCCGTCTGGCCGCGCAGCAGGGCAATGCGTCGGTGCCCCATCGAGACGAGGTACGCCACGGCGTCGCGGGCGCCCTGCACGTTGTCCGTCACGAAACCGGTAGAAGCGGTGCCGTCCGTATTGCTGAGCAGAAACGTGGTGGGCAGGCGGGCCGGCAGCTCGTCCGCCAGGTCGGCGGCGGTGTAGATGGGCGACAGCACGAGCAGGCCGTCCACGCGCCCGTTCATGGCCGCGAGGGCGCTGCGGAGCTGCTGACGGCGGTTGTGCGTGCTCGAGATGATGAGGGCGTAGCCGTGCTGGTGCGCCGTCTCGTCAATGCCGCGGATGACCTCGGAGAAAAACTCGCGGTGCGGCTCGGGCACGATAAAGCCCAGCGTCTGGGTTTTGCGCAGGCTCAGGCTGCGCGCCGTGGCGTTGGGCACGTAGCGCAGCTTTTTGGCCGCCGCCAGGATGCGCGCCCGCGTGGCCGCCTGCACCAGGGAGTCGTCGTTGAACACGCGCGACACCGTGGCCGGGGACACGCCGGCTTCGCGGGCAACGTCGCGGATGGTGATGGCCACGGCTGAGAAGGCGGATGAAATCGGTTTCAATGATAGCGCTTCCGTCTGCCGTGTCAAAGGGCTTTTCGCGCTGCCCCCGCTGCTTTTGCACCCCCCACCGCCAATTCACCCTTTCTGCGCGGGGTGCGTCCGGTTACGCGACGGTGGCGGTAGGGGCGTAGGGTGGCGGTAGGGGCGCAATTCATTGCGCCCGCAGGGGTGCGGATGCGCACACGCCAACCTCCAATCTCCACCCGCCCCCTGCCGAGATCAATAGCCCCCGTGCCGCGTGAAAGCAGGTATGCCGACCCCTCCCACCACCGATGCCGTCTGCGCCCGGCTGGCGGCGCTGCTGCCCGACCTCCGGGCGCGCTATGGCGTCCGCGCGCTGGCGCTGTTCGGCTCGTACGCGCGCGGCGAGCAAACGCCGGAAAGCGACCTCGACGTGCTCGTGGACTTCGACAAAGTGCCCGACCTGTACACGTTTGGCAACCTGGCCCTCGACCTGGACGAGGCGATGGGGCTCGGCGTGGATGTCTTTATGCGCTCGACCCTCAAGCCGCGTATGGTAGGCAGCATAGAACGAGACCTGCTAACCATATGAGCAAGGATGCCCGCCTTTTCATCCAGGACATCCTCGACAACATGGATGCCGCCGAGCGCTTCGTGGGCGGCATGTCCCTTGAAGAGGTAGGCGCCGACGAGAAGACGTTTTACGCGGTCGTGCGCGCTTTCGAGATTATCGGCGAGGCGTCGAAGCGGGTGCCTGCCGACGTGCAGGCGCGGGCGCCCGAGGTACAATGGCGGGGCATGGCCGGGATGCGTGACAAGCTGATCCACGGATACCGTGAGGTAAACGTGGAAACCGCCTGGGCCGCCATCCACGAGCAGTTTCCTTCCGAGCGCGTGGCGCTGGAGCGTCTGCTCCGCGCGCTCGACGCCCACGCCGGCGACGCCCCGCGCTGACGCCTGCCCCGTGTCGGCTG
>CBDUCD010000054.1:0-12482 GCA_965365535.1 uncultured Rhodothermales bacterium
CTGCGTCTGCCACGCCCAGTCGCGGTTGAGGTCGAACAGGTAGTGGTTGGCGCGCCCGCCGGGCCAGGGTTCGTCGTGCTCCCACGCGATGGGCGCGGGGTTGGAAGGCGTGCCGCGCCGCTGCTTGTAACCCTGCACGTAGCGCTCGCGCCCGTCCGGGTTGAGGCACGGGTCGAGCACGACGACGGTGTTTTCGAGCCACGCCGCCGCCGGCGCGTTGTCCGCGTCGGCGAGGGCGTAAAGGGTGGGCATGACGGCCTCGCTGGAGACGGCCTCGTTGCCGTGCACGTTGTAGGACAGCCACACGATGACGGGCATGTCCGGCGGCAGGGCCGCGCCCGTCTCGATGGCGGCCCGGTTGGCCTGCCGTATTTCGTCCAGCCGCGCCAGGTTGCGCGGGCTCGCCACGACGGCCACCACGAGCGGGCGCCCTTCGTACGTCTCGCCGTAGGGCATCAGCACGACACGCGGCGACGCCTCGGCCACGTGCCGCACGTAGTCGAGCACGCGGCTGTGGAGGGTAAAACGCGCGCCCAATGGGTAGCCCAGAAACGCCTCGGGCGACTGGAGGGCGGGCTGGGCGGCGGCGGGCAGCGCGGCCAGCAGGGCGGCGAAAAGCAGGAGGGAAACGCGGCGCATAGAGGGCTCGGGGAAAAGACCGCCCAAGATAGCCGCTGCCCCGGCCAGAGTGGACGCCGCGCCACGCATATCCTTTTGCTCATATGGCGATGGAACCCCCCTCCGGGCATCCCGTTGGCCGGGCACCCTGCAATACGGCAGGGTTGAAAGCTGCGCGGGCTGCGTAACGGGGCGGCAGCCGGCGCGTTTTTCTGTGCCCCGCTCGCGGAGGTGATCCATATGTCTGATACGCAGATGGGAGTCTCTGTCGAGGTCTGCTAGCAACAGCTTGGCAGGCTCCCGGACAGCTACCCGGCGCTGCCCTCCCTGTGAGGGCAGCGCCTCTTTTTTGCAGTCCCCAGCCCGGCCCCCGTTCCATCCGAGGGGCGCGCGTGCCCGCCGCTACGCCCGTTCGCCGTCGAGCGGCACGTCGCGGTACACGTCGGCGAGGGCGAGCAGGAGGCCCAGCGGGGCGCACGCCAGCTCGTCGGCGGGGTCGTGGAGGGTCTGCACCACCCACGCCTCGCCCTGCCGGGTGTAGCACGTCGCAAACACGCGGTCCTGCTCGATCAGCCAGTAGCCCTGCACCGAGGCGAGGCGCGTGTAGGCGTCGAGCTTGTCGCGCCGGTCGGTCTGCGCCGTGGAGTCGGAGACGATTTCGACGAGCAGGGCGGGGTTGAGCAGGCTGGCCGGGCGGGCCTCGTCGTAGTACGGGCCGCAGGCGACGCTCAGGTCGGGGTAGGCGTAGTGCCCGTCGGGCAAGCCCACCCGCTGGTCGCTGGGAAACGTGTTGCACCCCCGCTGGCGCGTCTGCTGCCACAGATTTCCCAGCAGATTGGCCGCGATGATATTGTGGCGGGGGCTGGCGCCGGCCATGGCGACGGGGTGGCCGTGCCAGAGTTCGAGTTTGCCTTCGTGGCGGGCGTCGAGGTCGAAATACTCGAAGGCGGTAAGGCGCTTGGTGGCAAGCATGGCGCGTGGGGCAAAAGAGGCGAGAGGTACCACGACCGGCCAGCGGGGTTGCAGGCGCGGACACCCGCAGGGGGACACTGCACGCGCGAAAACAGCCTCTTGCGGAAAACGCTCCCCTTTCGTATCATCGTACATCCACGATAAACGATGAACACGCCCCACGCGCTCGACTTCTCCGACACGCTTGCTGAGACGGCGCGGCTGGCCCGCGCGCTTTCGCACCCGGCGCGGCTGGCCATTCTCCAGACGCTGGCCGCGCGGGGCACCTGCATCTGCGGCGAAATCGTGGAGGTGATGCCGCTTGCGCAGGCCACGGTAAGCCAGCACCTCAAGGTGCTGCGCGAGGCCGGCCTCGTGCGGGGCGAGGTGGACGGGCCGCGGTCGTGCTACTGCGCCGATCCCGACGCCCTCGCGCGCGCCCAGTCCGCCCTTGCACACTTTTTCTCCACCCTGCAGCCCGCCGCGCCAGGCGCGGGCGACGGCTGCTGCTAATCTCCACTTCCATGAATTCCTCCGACACGTACAGCCCGCTCGCCTCCGAAAGTCTGCTCCGCGCCACGGTGCGCGACAAGTACGCCGCCGTGGCACGCGGCGAGGCCATCTGCCACACGGGATGCGGCTGCGGCCCCGACGACCTCAACATGATCGGGGACGCCTACGAGGGCGTCGAGGGCCACATAGCCGAGGCCGACCTCAACCTCGGCTGCGGCGTGCCGACGGAGTACGCCGGCCTCGCCCCCGGCCAGACCGTCCTCGACCTGGGCAGCGGCGCCGGCAACGACGCTTTTATCGCCCGCCGCCTCGTCGGGGAAAAGGGGCGGGTAATCGGGGTGGACTTCACGCCCGAGATGATCGCCCGCGCCCGCCGCAACGCCGAAACGCTGGGCTTCGACAACGTGGCGTTTGTCGAGGGCAGCATCGAGGCGCTGCCCCTGCCCGACGCGGGCGTGGACGTGGTGCTGTCCAACTGCGTGCTCAACCTCGTGCCGGACAAGGCGCGGGCGTTTGCCGAAATCTACCGCGTGCTGCGGCCCGGCGGGCACTTGTGCATTTCGGACGTCGTCTCGCGCGGCACCTTTCCCGAACCCGTCCGCGCGAGTGCTTCGCTGTACGCGGGCTGCGTGGCCGGCGCGGTGGACGAGGCGGCGTACCTGGAAGTCGTCCGCCGGGCGGGCTTTGCCGGCGTGGAGGTGTGCAAGGCGCGGCGCATCGAGGTGCCGGACGCCGCGCTGCCCACGTCGCTCTCGGACGACGAGCGCGCCGCCTTCCGGGCCGGGGGCCTGTGGAGCCTCACCCTCCGCGCCCGCAAGCCCGCAGCAGACGCGCGCGGGTAGGCGGAGCCGGCGCCCGGCATTGACGTGTTGGATGAAATGGGGCAGCCTCTGGGACGTGTGGTTGTCTCGACGTTGTCCAGCCGACTACCAGCCACGAACCTGCTGCCGGACGGGTTCTACCGCGTTCACGTCGAGGGAGGAGGTAAAAAAGCGCTGGGCCGACCCGCGAATCAGGCGTCCGCAGACGGCCTTGTGGCGCTGGCGGCGCCCGGAGGCGCAACCTCAGGGCATTCTGCCCGGGGGCGACGCCTTCGCGCTGCCAGACGGCTGAGGCGTCGGTATCTTTTCCTTCCCGACTGCCCCTGCCATGCCCGAAGCTGCCCCCCCTCTCACCGCCAGCGAAATCCGCGTGCTGGGCGTGCTCGTCGAAAAGGCGCTTTCGACGCCCGAGTACTACCCGCTCACCCTGAACGCGCTCGTGGCGGGCTGCAACCAGAAGTCCAACCGCGAACCCGTCGTGGAGATGGGCGAGGGAGACGTGATGGAGGCGCTGGGCGCCCTGATGGGCAAGCGACTCGTGGCCGAGCAGACGGGCATGGGCAGCCGCGTGGCCCGGTACCGGACGCTGCTGGGCGGCGTGTTCGACCTGGGCGCGGCGCCCAAGGCCCTGCTCGCCGAACTCATGCTGCGCGGCCCGCAGACGGCGGGCGAGCTGCGCAGCCGCGCCGCCCGGATGCACGCCTTCGACAGCCTCGAAGGGGTGCAGGCCGAACTCGACGCCCTCGCCGGGCGCGACGCGCCGCTCGTGGCCGAGCTGCCGCCGCCGCCGGGGCGCCGCGAGGCGCGGTGGGCGCACCTGTTTGCCCCCCTGCCCGACGAACCCGCCGGGGAAACCGCTTCCGCCCCCGCCGCCTCGCCCCTTGCCATGCAGGTCGAAGCGTTGCAAAGCCGCGTCGAGGCGCTGGAAAAGGCCTTTGCGCAGTTTAAAAGCCAGTTCGAATGACCGTCCAGGCGGGGCGGTAAACCGTCCGGCAGGCTCTGCGAACAGTTCGGCGCGTCCTCACCATCGCTTCACCGGAAGCTGTTGAATGGCGGGACGAGGCAGGATTTATTAGGTAGTCGGAAAACACGCCCTAAACTCTTATCCATCTGCAACCCAATGGCATCAAGGTTTTTCTTCCCCCTGGCGCTGCTGCTGGCAGCGCTGAGCCCGGCGGCCCGCGCCCAGACGGGCACCGTCAGCGGCATCGTCGTTGACGCGGCAGGCGTGTCGCTGCCCGGCGTCAACGTGGTGCTTGAAGGCACCCAGTTTGGCACCGCCAGCGACGCGACGGGCCGCTTTACCTTCGAGGCGCCCGTGGGCACCTACACGCTCGTGGCCACCTACATCGGCTACCAGCGCGCCACGCAGCCCGTGACCGTCGCCTCGCGCCAGACGACCGAGGTGCGCGTGACGCTTACCGAAGACCTGCTCGGCCTCGACGAGGTGCTCGTCGTGGGCTATGGCACGCAGGAGCGCCGCACGGTGGGCGGCGCCGTGGGCTCTGTCCGCCCCGAGAACATCCAGGAGGTGCCCATCGCCACGCTCGACAACGCCCTCCAGGGCCGCATCGCCGGCGTGCAGGTAACGCAGAACTCGGGCGTGCCCGGCGCCGCCCTGACCGTCCGCGTGCGCGGCGCGACGAGCATCTCGGCGGGCAACCAGCCGCTCTACGTCGTGGACGGCGTGCCGCTCAACCAGGGCGACTTTTCGGGCATCACGGGCAACCTGGGCGGCCAGAGCGTGGACGCCCTTGCCGACCTCAACCCCAACGAGATCGCCTCTATCGAGGTGCTCAAGGATGCCAGCGCGGCGGCCATCTACGGCAGCCGCGCCTCCAACGGCGTCGTGCTGATTACCACCAAGCGGGGCCGCGCCGGTAAAACGCGCGTCACGCTCAACGCCTACACGGGCACGCAGGAAGCCTGGCGCATGGTGGACTTTCTCGACGCCCGGCAGTACGTGGACGTGTACAACGACGCCATCCTCAACGACTTCGGCATTCCCGACTACTACGGCTTTACCGACGACGGCGTCGAGAACTACGAGGAACTCGACCCCTCCGTCAACACCAACTGGGTGGACGAGGTGACGGGCACGGCGCCCATCTCGAGCACGTCGCTTTCCATCGAAGGCGGCAACCCGCAGACGCGCTACTACGTCACGGGCTCGTACCTGAGCCAGGGCGGCATCGTCAAGCCGTACGCGTATGACCGCCTCAACGGGCGCCTCAACCTCGACTACGAGGCGAACGCGTGGCTGCGCTTTGGCACGAACGTGAGCCTGTCGCGCGCCACGACCGACCGCGCGCGGGGCGACAACACGATTTACGGGCCGTTTGCGAACGCCATTGCCAACCCGCCCATCGAGCCCATCTACACCGACTCGACGCGCTCGGATTACTACCTCACGCTCTACGACAACCCCGTGGGCCTGCGCAACGAAAACGAGGCGCAGGACGTGAGCCTCCGCACCATCGGCAACGCCTTTGCCGAGGCCGACTTTGCGCGCGACTTCACGGCCCGCGTGAGTGTGGGCGTGGACAACCTCAACCTGCGCTCGCGCCTCTACGACTCGCCCCGCACCAGCCTGGGCGCCGGCTTTGGCGGGCGCGGCATCTCGACGACGTCGTACGTGACGAAGGTGATTACCGAAGGCACGCTGGCCTACGACCGCAACTTCGGCACGAAGCACGAAGTCAACGCCGTGGTGGGGCTTTCCTACGAAGACACCGACGACAGCTTCGAGTCCGTCACGGGCACGACGTTTCCGACCGAGGAATTCCGCTTTGTCACGTCGGCGGCGTCCATCACCGAGGGCTCGTCGTCGCTGACGACGAACTCGCTGTTTTCGACGTTCGGGCGCGTGACGTACACCTTCAACCGGCGCTACTCCATCACGGGCAACCTGCGCCGCGACGGGTCTTCGCGTTTCGGGCAGGACAACCGCTACGGCGTTTTCCCCGCCGTGTCGCTTGCGTGGAATGCGTACGAGGAAGGGTTCCTGAAAGGCCAGAACGTCGTCGAGGGGCTGCGCCTGCGCGCCAGCGTGGGCCAGACGGGCAACCAGCTCGGCATCGGCAACTTTGCCTCGCGCGGCCTTTTCGGCAGCGCCGCTTATGGCGACAACTCGGGCCTGGCGCCCGCCCAGCTGGCCAACCCCAAGCTGTCGTGGGAAACGACGACGCAGTACAACGTGGGCACGGAGTTTTCGCTGCTGAACGACCGGCTGGCCGTGACGGCGGACTACTACGTGAAGCAGACCGACGACCTGCTCGTCAACGTCCTCATCCCGTCCACGTCCGGCTACACGGCCTACACGGGCAACATTGGCGGGGTGCGCAACACGGGCTTCGAGCTTTCGACGCGCATCAACGTGCTGCGCGGCTCGTCGTCGGCGCCGCGCCTGTCGTTCGACCTGAATGCGGCCACGAACGCCAACGAGGTTACCGACCTCTACAACGACCAGCCGCTCAACTTCGGCTTCGTCAGCCGCGTCGAAAAGGGCAAGCCGCTGGGCTATTTCTACGGCTACCAGACGGCGGGCCTCTTTCAGATTGGCGACGACATCTGCAAAACGCAGTCGGGTGAAACCACCGCCCAGCGCAACGCCCGCTGCGCCGGTGCCGGCCTGGCCTACCAGACCAGCCGCACCAGCCCCGGCGACGTGCGCTTCGTGGACCGCAACGGCGACGGCGTCATCAACGCCGACGACCAGACGCGCATTGGCAGCCCGTGGCCCAAGTGGACGGGCGGCCTCTCGACAAATCTGGGCTGGCGCAGCTTCGACCTGACGGCGTTTCTCCAGTTCTCGTACGGCAACGATGTGTACAACGCCACCCGCCTTTACACCGACGCCTTTGGCGCGTACGGCGACAACAGCACCACGCGCGCCCTCGACCGCTGGCGCGCCCCCGACCTCGACGGCGACGGCAACCCCATCCCGGGCACGGGCAACACGGATACGGACGTGCCGCGCGCCACGGGCCGCGGCGCCTCGTTCAACACGCAGGACTCCGACCTCTTTGTCGAGGACGGCTCCTACCTGCGCCTGAAAAACGTGGTGCTGGGCTACACCCTCCCCGCGCGACTTATCGAGCGGACGGGGATGCGCACGCTGCGCGTGTACGTGCAGGCCCAGAACCTGGCTACGTGGACGGATTACAGCGGCTTCGACCCCGAGGTGAACTACGCCGGCGACACGGCCGTCACGCGGGGCACCGACTTCTACACGCTGCCCCAGGCCCGCACCTACACCGTCGGCGTCACCGTCGGCCTCTGACCCTAACCGGGCGGCGGCCCCGCGCCGCCGCCCGCACCCTTTCTCTTTCCATGCACACGCGAATCCTTTCTGCGCTTTTCGCCGCCGCCCTGCTCGGGGCCGGCTGCGACAACGTGCTCGACGTGAACCCGACGGCGTCCATCCCCAGCGACGAGGCCCTCAACTCGCCCCGCAAGCTGGCCGTCGCCGTTACGGGTGCCTACGACGTGCTCCAGGCCGACGACTACTACGGCGGCGACGGCATCCTCGTCGTGCCCGACCTGTATGCCGACGACCTCGACTTCACGGGCACCTTTACCAACCTCGGCGCCATTGACAACGGCGGCATCACGTCCGACAACGCGTCGTTTTTGCCTATCTGGCAGGACCTCTACGACGGCATCGGGCGGGCCAACAACATCCTCGCCGCCATCCCCAACGTCGAGGGGCTGAGCGAGGACGAGGCGGCCAGTGCCGAGGGGCAGGCGCGCTTTCTGCGGGCGCTGCACTACTTCAACCTCGTCAACTTTTTCGGCGGCGTGCCGCTCGTGCTCACGCCCACGACCTCGACCGACGAGGTGCAGTACCCGGCGCGTGCCACGGCTGCCGAGGTCTGGGCGCAGATCGAGGCCGACCTGACGGCCACCATTGACGGCGGGCTGCTGCCCACGTCGGGATCGCCCAACTTTGCGACCGAGGGCGCCGCCAAGGCGCTGCTGGCGCGCGTCCACCTCTACCAGGGCGAGTACGCCCCTGCCGGCGCGCTGGCCGGCGACGTGATCTCGAACTACGACTACACGCTCGTGCCCAACTTCGCGGCGCTGTTCGAGGCCAAAAACACCGCCGAGTCCATTTTCGAGGTCGAGTTCACCAAGACCGACGCCAACAACCTGGCCTTCTACTACTTCCCGCAGGCGCTGGGCGGGCGCTACCAGTTTGCGCCCTCGGCAGACCTCATCGCCGCCTACGACCCGTCTGACGCCCGCCGGCCCGTCACGCTCGGCGCCGTGGACGAGGGCACCGACGACGAGGTCATCTACGGCACCAAGTACTTCCGCATCCAGAACAGCGACGACAACGTGATCGTGCTGCGCCTGGCCGAGATGTACCTCATCCGCGCCGAAGCCCGCGCCCGCGCGGGTGAACTCACGGGCGCCCTGGCCGACCTCAACACCGTGCGCGTGCGCGCCGGCCTCGACGAACTCGCGGGGCTGGGCCAGCCCGCCCTGCTCGACGCCATTCTCGAAGAGCGCCGCCGCGAGTTTGCCCTCGAAAACCAGCGCTTTTTCGACCTGCGCCGGCTTGGCCTCGCCGAAAGCGTGCTGGGCCTGTCGGCCAACCAGCTGCTGTTCCCCATCCCGCAGCGCGAGCTGGACGTGAACCCCCAGCTCGGGCAGAACGAGGGCTACTGAACCCGGCCTGCTGCCAGAAAAGAGCGACCGCCTGGCTTTCCGGGCGGTCGCTTTTCGTTTGCTGGCGCGTGGCGCGCCGACGCCGATGGGGCTGGCCCCGCTACCGCACCACGACGAGTGAGCGCGTTTCCGAAAGCGACGCGCTGCTGATGCGGACGAGGTACGAGCCGCTGGAAAGCCCCTCCGTCTCGATGCGGACGGGCGACGTGCCGGCGGGCAGCAGGCCGTCGTGGGCGCGCAGCACCTCGCGGCCCAGCGCGTCGTAAAGGGCCACCTCGACCGGCTCGGCACTTGCAAGGGCCACCTGCAACACCGATCCGGCGCGCGTGGGGTTGGGATAGAGGGCCCCCACGGCAGCTTCGTCCACGCCCCTTTCCCCCGCCGCCGTGGACGACTGGGCCGCGATGTGCTCGACGACGAACAGGGCGTCGTTGGCATAGACGAGCTGGCCCGAGCACATAAAGCACGCCTTGCCGTCGAGCGCCACGTCGAGGCGCAGGGCGCGCAGGTGGCCGGCGGCGTCGAAAAGCTCGACGTGGAGCGTGTCGCCCGCGCGGGCGCCGTCCACCTCGGGCGTAAGCGGGTCGTCGCCCGACACGGTCACGGTGCGCAGGCCCTCGTGCAGCGCTGCCTGCCCCACGCAGCCCGCCGCCCGCGTCGAAAGCGTGATCCAGCCGTCGGTTTGCGGGAGGGCGCTGGGCGCGGGCAGGTTGAGCACGATGGTGGCCTCGCGGCCCGTGGCCCCGGCGCACGACTGGGCCGCGAAAACGTTGGACTGGGCGCGGGCGCCGAGGGGGGCAAGCGCGAGCAAAAAGGCGGCGAGAAAGGCGGAAAAGTAGGACACGGCGATTACTGGACTGTTGCATCCTGTATCGGAGCCCTTTTCGCCGGCCTTAACCCTTTCGGGCGGCGCGCGATTATCGGGCGCCGGCACGCGCCCTTAAACGGCGGCAGCAAAAAGCGCGGCCCGGGGCATTACGCGACCGTCGCAACGCGCCGGGAGCCTGCCCGCCAGAGCCGTCGTGTGGAGGGTTATTCACCCCTTCTACTACCATGACGATTCCTCCTGCACACGCTTCCGGCACGTTTTCCCTCGGCGGCCGCCGCGACGTTTTCCGACTGGGCTTTGGCGCCATGCGCCTTACCGGAGAGGGCATCTGGGGGCCGCCCGCCGACCGCGCCGAGTGCCTGCGCGTGCTGCACCGCGCTCTCGACTTGGGCATCAACTTTATAGATACCGCCGACGCGTACGGGCCGGACGTGTCCGAAGAACTCATCGCCCAGGCGCTCTACCCCTACCCCGACGGCCTGCTCGTCGCCACGAAGGGCGGACTCGAACGCACGGGGCCCAACCAGTGGCCCATCAACGGGCGCCCCGAGCACCTGCGGGCGGCGTGCGAGGGCAGCCTGAAGCGCCTGCGCGTCGAGCAGATCGGCCTCTACCAGCTGCACCGCATAGACCCCGAAGTGCCCGCCGACGACCAGTTCGGAACCCTCAAAGACCTGCGCGACGAAGGCAAGATTGACCTCGTCGGGTTGTCCGAGGTGGGCGTCGAGGAGATTGAACACGCCCGCCGGTATTTCGACGTGGCGAGCGTGCAGAACCACTACAACCTGGCCCGGCGCGACCACGAGGGGGTGCTCGACTTCTGCACGCGCGAGGGCATCGGCTTCATCCCGTGGTTTCCCCTCGCGGCAGGCAAGAACATGATGGAGCAAAAGGTGCAGCAGGCCGCCGAAACGCTGGGCGCCACGCCCTCGCAGGTGGCCCTCGCGTGGCTGCTGAAACGCTCGCCCGCCATGCTGCCCATCCCCGGCACCTCGAAGGTGGCGCACCTGGAAGAAAACACCCGCGCCGCCCTCGTCGAACTCCCCGACAGCGTGTTCGAGATGCTCGACGGCGTGGCCGAGGCGTAAGCCGGCGGCAGCGGTTGAGGCGGGGCGCGGTTTGCGCTACCTTCACACAGGGCGCGCGCCGCGCCCCGTCGCCCTTTTCGCTTTACCCCGCCGCCATGAAACGCCGTCAGTTCGTCCGCACCGGTGCCTTTGCCACGTTCGCCCTCGGCGCCGCGCCCACCATCGTGCCGCGCCACGTGCTGGGCGGGCTCGGCTTCGTGCCCCCCAGCGAACGCCTCAACATCGGCGTCATCGGCGCGGGCGGCATGGGCGCCTCGAACGCCGCCGCCGTCACAAGTGAACACCTCGCCGCCTTTGCCGACGTGGACTTCGGCTACGTGGATAAAGGCATGGCCAGCCGCGTGCGCGACGACAGCGGCAAGGTGCGCCCCGCCTTCGAGGCCCTCAAAAAAGCCTACGACCAGGCGCCGCACTACACCGACTTCCGCGAGATGCTCGACCGCGAAAGCGGCCTCGACGCCGTCATCGTCGCCACGCCCGACCACATGCACGCCATTGCCGCGCTGGCGGCCATGCAGAAGCGCAAGCACGTGTACGTCCAGAAGCCCCTCACCTACACCGTCGAGGAGGCGCGGGCGCTGGCGCGGGCCGCCGAAATCACGGGCGTCGTGACGCAGATGGGCAACCAGGGCCACTCGGGCGACGACGGGCGCCGCGCCGTCGAGGTGCTGCGCAGCGGCATCCTCGGCCCCATCCGCGAGGTCTATGGCTGGACGAATCGCCCCGTCAACTGGTGGATGCAGGGCGTACCCAAGGGCGAGCCCAAGCCCGTCCCCCCAGGCCTCCACTGGGACCTCTACCTCGGCCCCGCCGCCGACCGCCCTTATTACGAAGGCATCCATCCTTTTGGCTGGCGCGGCTGGGTGGACTTCGGCGTCGCCTCGCTGGGCGACATGGGCGCCCACCTGCTCGACTTCCCCGTGTGGGGCCTCGAACTCGACCGGCCCACGCGCGTCGAGACGCGCCACACGCCGTGGGGCGGCCCGCCCCGCAACCCCGACACGTACCCGTACGCCACCATCGTCTCGTACGAGTTCGAGCGGCAGGGCACGCCTCTTTCCCTCACCTGGTACGACGGCGGCCTCCTACCCCCCACGCCGCACCGCCTGCCCGCCGACTACAAGCTCAGCACCGACGGCGGCATCATGTACGTGGGCGAGAACGGCATCCTCATCCACGACACGTACGGCCTCAACCCCAAGTTTTTCCCCGACACGCTCGACCGCGCCGCGCGCGACGTGCCGCGTTCGCTGCCGCGCATCGCGGGCGGCATCAATGGCCACGAGCAGAACTGGGTGCGCGCCATCAAGGGCGAGGAGGCCATTTCGTGCCCGTTCTCGTACGCCGCGCCCCTTACCGAGACGATGCTGCTGGGCATTGCCGCGCTCTGGGCCGAGCAGGCGCTCCGCTACGACGCTGCCGCGATGCGTTTTCCCGACGCGCCGGGCGCCGACCGCTACCTGCGGCGCACCTACCGCGAAGGGTGGGCGCTGCCGCAGGTAAGCTGACGGCCGGCGCGGCAGAGGCCCGGCTTACGCGATGGCAGCCCAGGCGGTGCAGTAGCCCTGCGCCACGACGGGGCCCTGGAAAAGCTGGCAGCCGCCGCACGTCTCGCTGGAGGCGTCCTTGTTGAAAAAGCGGCAGTTGCCGCAGTGCTTCTCGGGCTGCGGCGTCTTGTCCACGTAGTTGAGCGCCTGGCGCGCCTGAAGCTGCTCGGGCGTGAGGGTGTCGTAGCCGGGGCACGCGGAGGCCGTCTCGGGGGCGCTTCCGCCGCCGCCACAGGCGGAAAGCAGCGGGATGAAGCCGAGGGCGGCCGTGGCGGCAACGACGAACTGGCGGCGGTTGACGGGTTGCATGGGCAGAAAGGGGTTGGTGACGGGGGAAAGTAACACCAAACACGGCGCGCGTGAACCTGTTTGCAGGCACCCGCCGCGGCTGCCGGCTGCGGGTGGAATAATACCAAGTCGCTGAATTACCGGCACATTCCCT
>CBDUCD010000055.1:0-12429 GCA_965365535.1 uncultured Rhodothermales bacterium
CGGAAGGCGGCGTACGGCTCGAAGCGGCGCTGCACCAGAAACCGATCCTGCCCCGCCCGCCGGTTGAGCCGCTCAAAGGTGTAGCGGGCGTCGAGGCCCACCACGACTGGCCCGAAGGCCCGGTAGCGGCCCGTCAGCACAAGCGCGCTCTGGTCGTTGATCTGGTTGAAAAGCGACAGGAAATCCCGCAGCCCCTCGCGGTCGATGCCCAGCCCGAACTCGACCTGCTCGGGCACCTGGAAGTACGCCCGGAAGTGGTGCGAGGACAGGGGCTGGAGGCCGTAGTGCCGGTAAAACTGGTGCCAGAGCTGGACGCGCCCGAACAGCAGCACGCGCAGCTCGGTGATGAATCCGCTGCCGCCCCGCACCGACGCGAGCCCCACGCCAATGGTGTCCTGCCGCGCCTCGTCGGCGAGGTAGCCCGCCGAGTCCACGATGCGGGCGCCGGGGTTCTGCACGGTGTAGAGCGCGCCGAAGTAGCCCGGCAGAAAGCGCCTGCCGCTGTAGGTGAGCGCCAGCCGCGCCTGCAAGCGCGCCGCGTCGAGAAAGTTGAGGTTTTCGAGCGCCAGCCCCACGGCCAGCCCCTCGCCGTAATCGTGGATGCGGGCAGCGGACACATACGGCCGCACGTCGAAGTCGCCCGTCTGGATGAGGTCGAGCGAGAGGTCGAGGCCGTACGCCGTGGCGTGGCGGCGCTGCGCGCTCAGGTCGCGCACGTACGTGCCGCCCAGCTGGACGGAGCGCAGCAGCGACCCCGGTTTTCCGAGCCGGGGCGTGAGGCGGGCGTAGCCGCCTGCCAGCCCGCGCAGCCGCACGTCCTCGGCAAAGGCGTCGAGGGCGAGGTGGGGCAGGCGAAAGGCAACTTCGGCGCCCGCCGTCCGCCGGTCCCACGCCGTCTGGCCCGAGAAAAAGCTGACGAGGTGGCCCGTGCCCAGCCGCACGTGCTGCAACGGCCCCACGCGCGCGTACACCCGGCCCTCGCGCCCGGGGTCGTAGCGGACGTAGCGCACCAGGCGGAGGGCGTCGTAGGGTTCGTCGAAGTCCTTTTCGTACACGCCCATCGGGCCGGCGTTGACGCTGCCGCCCAGCCGCGCCGACAGGTGGGGGCGGGCGTACGCCGCGTCGAGGCCGACGGCGCCGCGCCACTGCGGCCCGATGAGGGACACGCCGCCGCGCACCTCGACCGACGCCTGCCGCTGCCACCACGTCTCGGCCACGGCCTCGTCCGGCGCGTCGGCAGAGCCGAAGAAAAAGGGCTGCCCTGCCGCCGGCGGGGCGATCAGCAAAAAGAGCAGAAAGGCAGGGCGCAGCACGGGCACAGTGGACTTGGCCCCGAAGCTACGATTCCCGGCAGGGCTGCGGGCCTGCCCGCCCCCGCCATCTAACACGAAATGGTGAAAGGTGGCCGGGCGCCGCCCTGCCGTGCTTCGCCCGGGGCCGCTGCGCGTAGCACCTGCCCTTTTCCCCTCTGCCATGCAACACGTCGTCATCCTCGGCGCCGGCTTCGCGGGGCTGAGTGCCGCCCAGGCCCTCCAGCACGCGCCCGTCCGCGTCACCCTCGCCGACCAGCACAACTACCACGGCTTCCAGCCGCTGTTTTACCAGGTGGCCACGGCGGGCCTCGAACCCGCCGACATCGCCCACAACGTGCGCGACATTTTCCACGACGCGCGCCGGGTGGACTTTCGGATGGGCGAGGTGAAGGCCGTTGATCGCGCCGCGAAAACCGTCCACTTCGCCGACGGGACGGCGCTCGCCTACGACACCCTCGTGGTGGCGACGGGCGCCGTGACGGGCTACTTCGGCGTCGAGGGGGCCGCCGAGCACAGCTTCGGCCTCAAAAGCGTCGAGGATGCCGTGGTGCTGCGCAACCACGTGCTGACGTGTTTCGAGCAGTACAACCGCGCGCCGGACGAGGCCGGGCCGGGCGCGCTCACGTTTGTCGTCGTGGGTGGCGGGCCGACGGGCGTCGAGCTCTCGGGCGCCCTCGTCGAGCTGTTCCGCCTGCCCCTGCGGCGCGACTACAAGGGCTTCGACGCGGCCCGCGTGGCGCGCGTCGTCCTGGTCGAGCGGGGCGCGGCTCTCTTGGAGGCGTACCCGCCGCGGCTGCGCGACTACACGCGGCGCGTGCTTGAAAGGCGCGGCGTGCAGGTGCGCACGGGCGAGGCCGTGGCCCGCGTCGAAAGGGGCGCCGTGGTGCTTGAATCGGGCGAGCGGATTGCCACCGACACGCTCGTGTGGGCGGCAGGCGTGGCGGCCAGCCCCGTCGCCGATCTCGTGGGCACGCCGCAGACATCTGGCGGGCGGCTGGCGGTGCAGCCCGACCTGACGCTGCCCGGCGACCCCGACGTTTTCGCCATCGGCGACATCGCGGCGGTGCCCGGCCCGGACGGCAAGCCGCTTCCGCAGCTCGCGCCCGTGGCCATGCAGCAGGGCCGGCACGTCGCGCGGCAACTGGCGCGGCGCCGGGCGGGGCAGCCCCTCGCGCCGTTTCACTACAAAGACAGGGGTACGATGGCCACCATCGGGCGCAACGCCGCCGTGGCCGACCTCTACGGACGCGTGCGTTTCAAAGGGTGGCTGGCGTGGCTGGCCTGGCTCGCGCTCCACATCGTGATGCTCGTCGGCTTCCGCAACCGCGCCAACGTGCTCGTCAACTGGGCCTACAACTACTTTACCTACGACCGCGGCGCGCGGCTCATCCTCGTCCCGTACGGGGGTGAAAATCCCGGGGTCGAAGGGTCGTAGCCCGTGCTGCCGCCCTACCTTCGGCCCGTATCCGTTTCCTCCAAGCGTTATCGCGTGCGCGCCCTCGTCGTCCTTCTGCTGCTCGTCGCCGCCGCCTGCGCCGCCCCCGGCGAAGACGACGCCCCCGTGCCGGGCGACTCGCTCGACCTGGCCCCGCCCGACCAGGTAGATTACGAGGTGTTTCTCGTGGGCGGCCTCGCGGACACGCTGCGCGGGCGGGCGCACTACGGCCCCGTCGTGGACGCGCGGACGGGGCAGGAGGTGGAGGTGGTGCGCCTGGAGACGAGCTTCGACTTTGGCGGCGGCTTTTTCATCTCGTACGGCAGCACGCGGTGGCCCGCGCCGGGCCAGTACCCCATCGAGCCGTTTCCTTCGGATTCGCTTGCCGGGCGTGCCGTGCCGTCCGGGTTCTCGGCGCGCTACCGGCGCGGACTGCTTATCAACCTGCGGGCCACGGGCGGCACGCTCGAGCTGGAAACGTCGAACGACACGCTGGTGGCGGGCCGCTTCGAGATGGAGCTGGCGGGCCTGCTTTCGATGCCGGGCCAGACGCCCCGGCAGGGCGTCGTGCACGCGCGGGGCACCTTCCGCGCGCTCGACACGGGCGCGGGCTACATCCTCGGCTTCTAGCTTCTATGGACGGGCCGCGGCACGTCCTGTGGTCGGCACGCCCTCGCGGATGCCCGCCGCCGCGCTATTCGATTTCGAGCAGGGCTTCGTTTTTGGTGACGGCGGTGCCGGGCGCCACGAGCACGCGCGCAACCGTGCCCGCGCGCGGTGCCTTGATCTCGTTCTCCATCTTCATGGCTTCGAGCACCAGCAGCCCGTCGCCCTCGGCCACGGCCTGCCCTGCCGCCACGCGCACGGCGAGCACCAGCCCCGGCATGGGCGCCCGCACCTCGCGCTGCTGCACGGCGGCGCCTTTTTGCATCCCGAAAGATTCGAGCAGCAGGCGCTGCGCGTCGCTCACGTCCACGACGAGGCGGGCGCCGTCCACGCGCAGCGTGAAGTGGTCGCCGTCGCGGGCTTCAAGCGTGACGCGGTGCACGCGCCCGTCCACGCGCAGCAGGTAGCTGGCGCCCGAAACGTGCTGCAACGCCGCGTCGAGGGGGGCGCCGTCCTTTTCGACGCCGTCGGGGCCGAGGGCGAACTCGTAGTCTGCCTCGGCAATGCGGGCGCGGTAGCGGGGGGAGTCGGGCATGGCTGGAAGCGGTTTTGCAGGCCGCAAAATACGTCCGGGAATCCCGCGAGGCCGGAGGCGTTTACCGCGCCCCTCGCCCGCCCCACCCGTGCACCCCGACCTCGCCCCCGACCGACTCGTGGCCGCCTACCGCGCGGGCATCTTCCCCATGGATACCGACGGGCGGCTGGCGTGGTACCGCCCCGACCCGCGCGGCGTCATCCCCCTCGACGGGCGCTTCCACGTGTCGAAAAACCTGGCCAAGCTGGTCGCGCGCGGCGTTTTCGAGGTGCGGACGGATACGGCCTTCCGGCAGGTGATGACGGCCTGCGCCGCCCGCGACGAGACGTGGATCACGCCGCGCCTCGTTGAAGCCTACACGCGCCTGCACGCGCAGGGGCTGGCGCACAGCGTCGAGTGCTGGCAGGGCGGCGCGCTCGTGGGCGGGCTGTACGGCGTGGCGCTGGGCGGCGCGTTTTTCGGCGAGTCCATGTTCAGCCGGGCGCGCGACGCCTCGAAGGTGGCCCTCGTTCGCCTCGTCGAAAGGCTGCGGGCGGGCGGCTACGGGCTGCTCGACACGCAGTTCGTCACGCCCCACCTGGCGGGCTTCGGCGCTTTCGAGGTGCGGGCGCGCGAATACGAAAAAATGCTGGCGGAAGCGCTTTGCAGGCCGGCGCGGTGGTAGCGCGCTGGGCCGCAACCTCGGCGGGGCTGTATCATTCCAGCCGCCAATGCTCAACCCGCTGCCCATGAAAACCCGTTTCGCGCTGCTCGCCCTGCTCGTGGCATCGCCCCTCGGCGCGTGCCAGGCCGGCCCGCCGCCCGCCGCCCCCACGGCCACCGTCGCCGCCGCCGACACGTCTGCCGACGTCATCTTCAACAGGCTGATGCGCTTTGCGCAGCGCGAAAACCTCCACACGCGGCCCATCGGCGAGGTGATGCAGGCGCTGGGCGAAAAGCTGCGGGGCACGCCCTACGTGGCCGGCATCCTCGACGCGCCCGACGAGGAAACACTTGTGGCACCGCTCGACAAGTTCGACTGCGTGCTGTTTGTCGAGAGCATGTTCGCCCTTGCGCGCGGCGTCGTCGAGGAGGACTATTCGTACTCCGGCTTTCTCGACCGCATCGAGGAGGCGCGCTACCGGGGCGGGCAGATGGACGGCTATTGCAGCCGCCTCCACTATTTCAGCGACTGGATCCGCGACAACGAGGCGCGCGGGCTGGTCGAGAACGTCACCCGCGAAATCGGCGGCGAAACGCTCGACAAGCGCCTCGACTTCATGAGCACGCACCGGAGCAGCTACCCGCGCCTCGCCGCCAGCGACAGCCTGTTCGGCGGCATCGTGGCGATGGAGAAAGACCTGGCCGGCTACACGCTGTACTACGTCCCCCAGCACCGCATCCGCGAGGTGTACCCGCTGCTCCAGGCCGGCGACATCATTGCCGCGACGACGAGCGTCCGGGGGCTCGACGCGGCGCACACGGGCCTGGTGTACCGCGCCGAAAACGGGCGCGTGGGCTTTATGCACGCCTCCACCACCGACGGCGTCAAGGTGTCGCCCGACCTGCAATCCTACATCGAAGGCGTCCGCGCGCAGACCGGCATCATCGTCGCGCGGCCCCGGTCGCCCCATCAAGGCTAAACATCGTATGTCTGAACTTCATCGCATTGCCGTCTATACCTCCGGGGGCGACGCGCCCGGCATGAACGCGTGCCTGCGCGCCGTCGTGCGCAACGCCGTCGCCAACGACCTCGAAGTGCTGGGCGTGCGGCGCGGCTACGCCGGCATGATTGACGGCGACTTTGTGGAGATGGACGCCCGCTCGGTCTCGAACATCGTCCAGAAAGGCGGCACGATCCTCAAAAGCGCCCGCTCGCAGGCGTTTCGCACGCCCGAGGGGCGGGCCACCGCTGCCCGCAACCTGCGCGCTGCCGGCGTGGACGCCATCGTGGCCATCGGCGGCGACGGCACGTTCCGGGGCGCCGTCTATTTCCACGAGGAGCACGGCTTTACCGTCGTGGGCTGCCCCGGCACCATTGACAACGACATGTTCGGCACGGACGAGACGATTGGCTACGACACGGCGCTCAACACGGCCATCGAGAACATAGACCGCATCCGCGACACCGCCGACGCCCACGACCGGCTGTTTCTCATCGAGGTGATGGGGCGCGACGCGGGCTTTATCGCCCTCAACTGCGCCATTGGCGGCGGCGCCGAGATGGTGCTCATCCCCGAAACCGTCTCGAACCTGCGCGACGTGAAAGACCGGATTCTGGCCCTGATGTCGGCGCAGGCGCGCTCGTCCATCGTCGTCGTGGCCGAGGGCGAGGGCATGGGCGGCGCCACGCAGCTGGAGCAGGCGCTGCGCGCCGACAACGCCTTTGACGCCATTGACCTGCGCGTCTGCATTCTGGGCCACACGCAGCGCGGCGGCTCGCCCACGGCCCGCGACCGCGTGCTGGCCTCGCGCCTGGGCGTGGCCGCCGTGGACGCCCTGATCGAAGGCCACACAAACGTGATGGTGGGCATCACGAATGGCGAGGTGTCGCTGACGCCGATGCGCAACGTGTGGAGCCGCAAAAAGAACATCAACTTCGAACTGGTCAAGCTGACGCAGCTTTTGAGCTAGGCGCGGGGTGTTACGAGGCGAACACGACGGCCCGGCAGCGCGCGGGGCGTGGAACGGCGGCGCGGGGCTGCTGTGAAAAGGCCCGACCAGACCGCCACTGCCGTGCCCGCTGCCCCCGACCTCCGTACGCCCCGCCCCGAAGTCGTCGTCGTCACCGGCGCGTCGGCAGGGGCGGGGCGCGCCATCGCCCGCGAGTTTGCGCGGCATGGCGCCCGCGTGGGGCTGGTGGCGCGGGGCAGGGCCGGCCTCGAAGCCGCCGCCCGCGACGTGGAAAGGCTGGGCGGCCAGCCGCTCGTGCTGCCCCTCGACGTGGCCGACGCCGACGCCGTCGAGGAGGCCGCCGAACGCGTCGAGCGCGCATTCGGCCCCATTGACGTGTGGGTCAACGTGGCGATGGAGTCGGTTTTCGCGCCCGTGAAGGAGACGACGCCCGCCGACTACCGGCGCGTGACCGAGGTGACGTACCTGGGCTACGTGCACGGCACGCTGGCGGCGCTGAAAAGGATGCTGCCGCGCGACAGGGGCAAAATCGTGCAGGTGGGCAGCGCCCTCTCGTACCGCAGCATCCCCTTGCAAAGCGCGTACTGCGCCGCCAAGCACGCCATCAACGGCTTTACCGACGCGCTGCGCTGCGAGCTCATCCACGACCGCTCGCGGGTGTCCGTGACGACCGTGCAGATGCCCGCCCTCAACACGCCGCAGTTCGGGTGGGTGCGCTCGCGGCTGCCGCACAAGGCGCAGCCCGTGCCGCCCATCTACCAGCCCGAGGTGGCGGCCCGCGCCGTGTACTGGGCCGCCCACCACCGGCGCCGCGAGCTGTGGGTGGGCTACATGACCGTCGGCTCTATCGTGCTCAACCGCATCGTGCCCGGCCTGCTCGACCGCTACCTGGGGCGCACGGGCTACCAGAGCCAGCAGACGGACGCGCCGCGCCTCCGCACGGACGACAACCTCGACCATCCCCTTGACAGTCGGGAGGACCGGGGCGCGCGCGGCGCCTTTGGCAGCCAGTCCACCAGCCGCAGCGTGCAGCTGTGGGCCAGCCTGCACAAGCGCGAGCTGGGGCTGGCGGCCCTCGCCGCCGGCGTGCTCGTGGCGGCGCTGCGGCGCTGACGGGCGGCGCGCGGCAAATGCGGCGCCTGCCGGCGTGCCCGCGCAACCTTCGGGGCGGCTGCAACGTCAGGGCTGCTTTTTCCACCCCGCCGCGCCCCATGCAAACGCTGCTTGCCCTGCTCGAACCCGCCGACTACGCCTTTGTCGTCGGCCTGCTCGAAAGCCCCGTCAACCTCACCGACGACCGGGCGCTGAAAGCCGACCTCGCCCGCTTCGAGGCCACGGGCAGCGCCGAAAGCCGCGCCGCCCTCGACGCCCGCATCGAGAAAACCGTCCGCTACCTGGGCAGCGCCGACCTCGCCTTCTGGCTGCGGCAGGCGACGGGGCAGGCGCCCGGCGTGTCGTTCGACGAAATCGTGCGCGACGTGGCCCGCGCCCTCGAGGTGGACGAGCCGCAGGGCGGCACGCTGCGCGCCCGCGTCGAGGCGCTGACGGAGGCCCACGTGGCGCGCACCTTTGGCGAGCTGCCGCCCGAAAAGCAGCGGGCGCTGCTGCGCGACCTGGGCGTGGGCGAGCAGCAGATCGGGCGGTTTCTGCGCACGTCGGCAGGCGTGTTCGCCTTCCCGCTTCTCGTGCAGGCCTTCGACGCGTTCGTGGTGCAGGGGCTCGTCAGAAACGTCGTCTTCGGGACGATTGCCCGGCTCGTGGGGACGCGCGTGTCACAGGGGCTTTTCGGCCTGCTCGCCGCCCGGATGCCGTGGTGGCTCCGCCTCGTCGGCCCCGCCGCGTGGACGCTTTCCATCGGGTGGACGGTGCTCGACTTGCAGGGGCCGGCGCTGCGCAAAACCGTGCCCGTCGTGCTCTACCTCGGCCTCGTCAGCCACCGCGCCCGGACGCTGAAAGCCGGCCCGGAAAAGAGCGAATAGTGCCTGCCCCGTGGCCTGTTCGAGGTCGCGGATGGCCGGGCCGCCCATCTCCATCGCCCCGGCGGTGTCGAGGTGGAGCGTGACCAGCCCCAGCCGCCGCTGGAAATACGTCGCCGACAGGCTGAAGCTCTGCGCCCGGGCAAGCGGCACGGCCCACCGGCGCTGCCAGAGGGCGCCGCGCTGCACCACGATGGCCTCGCCGTCGAAATAGTAGCCGTGGGCGCGGTACTGGGCGGAAGCGAGCAGCACGAGGGCGGGCGAGAGCGCCAGCAGCCACAGCGCCTCGGGCAGCCAGAAGGCCGGCCCACACGCCGCCACCACGAGGGCGACGTGCAGCCGCACGAGGGCGCGCCGCCGGAAAAAGGGCGACACGGCCAGCAGGCCGGGCGGCGGGCGGTAGCCGAAATGGTCGCGGGCGAAACCGGCGACGCGCGCGGCGCGGCCAAAAGGGATGACGGGCGCCGCGCCCCGCGCCTTGTCGTCCAGCCCCATCGTCTGCGCGGCCAGGCGGAGGTAGCCGAAAGGCTGCATCAGAAAGTTGGCCTCGAACACGAGGGCCTGCACCTTGCGCAGGGGCAGCGTCCGCTCCGAGCGCCCCAGCAGGCCGCGCACCGTCCGCAGCTTGCCCGGCCCTTCCCGAAAAATCGTGAAGCCGTAGTAGCCGTTGACCGTCGTGGCCAGGCCCGCCAGCCACGACAGCACGAGGGCGACGGCCAGGGTGACGAGGGCCGTGCCCAGCGCCGACGACGGCAGGTAGCGGGCGTACGCCTCGTGGCGATGCTGGAGGAAAAAGTCCACGATGTCCTCCACGCCGACGTTGGCCGACTGGAGAAGCGAAAACGCGACGGCGATGTAGGCCAGCGAAAAGCGCAGCGCCCCCTTCCGCAGCAGGTCGCCAAACGACAGCCGGAACAGCGGCGCGGCGGTTTCGGGGGCGGACGCCGCCGCGGGCGCGGTGGCCCCCTCCATCGCTTCCCGCGCGCCCCGCCCGCCGCCGGCGCGCACGGCGTCGCGCAGGCGGTGCGCCTCGGCGAGGGACACGTATTCGAGGGTGCCCTCGGCCCCCGCGCCGCCCGCCGTCATCAGGTCCACCCGCGCCGTCCCGAAAACACGTGCCAGCAGGGGCTGGACGATCTCGACGCGCTGAATCCGCTCGATGGGGATGACGCGCGTCTGCTGCGAGAAAACGCCCCGCTGGATGGTGATCTCGCCGGGCGAGACGCGGTAGCGGAAGCGCGCGTACTGGGCCACGAGCAGGGGCACGAAAAAGGCGCCAAAGCCCACCGTCACCACGAGCGACGCGAGCGCCGCCGTGCGCCCCGACGTGCTGAACACGATGGGCACGAAGGCGATGAGTAGCTGCGGCAGGCTGCGCAGCACGCGGTAGCCCAGCGTAAAAGGGTGCAGCCGCTGCGGACGGCCCGTTTCGGGCGCCTCCATCACAGCGCGTCGTCGGACACGTACGCCTTCATCTCGTCGCGCAGCGCCTGCGCCGTCGCGTGCGGCAGGCCGGGCACCGACACGGTGCTGTGCCGCGTGCCGGCGGTGTGGACGGTAAGCGTCGCCAGCGTGAACTCTTTCTCGAGCAGGCTCTGCGACACGTCGAGGTGCTGGAGCCGCACCAGGGGCACGGCGGTGCAGACGTGGTTGAAGACGCCGCGCTCGACGAGCAGCTCGTCGGGCAGCAGCGCGTAGCGCCAGGCGCGGTAGCGCAGCCGGGGCACCAGCCACAGGTACAGCAGGGCGGCGCCCAGCACGGCCCCCGTGAGCACGCCCGCCGGCAGCCCGCCCGGCGCAAACAGGTGCACCACGTCGTACGCCGCCGCCGCCAGCACCAGCACCCCCATCCACAACCCGCCCCCGATGCGCCACACCGTTTGCACGGACGGGTGGAGAGGGTGGAGCGGGGGCGCGGCGGCGTCGGGCATGGCGGGAGCGGGGCAGGGGCCTGCCGTACGCAACGCCGGGAAGCGGGTTCGTCGGCGCGGCGCGGGTGGGCAAGGCGAGAATAGTTGTTGTAACGCCGATGCGACAATCGCGCGCACATAAAGTCCGCCGATGCGCAGTGGCGTTGTTTCGGCCCAGCCCGCCCCGCCCCACTATGGAACTCGTCGCCACGCCCGCCTCCACCGCCCTCGCCCACCGCTACCACGTGGTGCGGCAGTTCACCGAAACGCTGTGCGCCACGCTCCAGAAAGAAGACTACGTCGTCCAGACGATGGAGGACGTGTCGCCCACCAAGTGGCACCTGGCGCACACGACGTGGTTCTGGGAGACGTTTCTGCTCGGCCCGCACCTCGAAGGCTACGCGCCTTTCCACCCGCGCTACGCCTACCTGTTCAACTCGTACTACGTGCAGGCCGGCGAGCGCCACTGCCGCGACAAGCGCGGCTACCTGTCGCGCCCGACGGTCGCCGAGGTGTTCAGCTACCGCGCATACGTGGACGGGCACATGGCGCGCCTGCTCGAAACGGCAGACGACGCCCTCGCCGACCGGCTCGCGCCTCTCGTCGAGATCGGCCTCAACCACGAGCAGCAGCACCAGGAACTCCTGCTGACGGACATCAAGCACGTGCTGTCGGTCAACCCGCTGCGGCCCGTCTTCCGCGAAACGCCCGCCCTGCCCCGCTCGCCTATCCCGCCCTTCGCGTGGATACCGTTCGAGGAAGGCGTGTACGAAATCGGGTTTGATGGCGACGGGTTTTCGTTCGACAACGAGTCGCCGCGCCACCGCGTCTTTCTCGAGCCTTTCGAGCTGGGCTCGCGCCTCGTGACGTGCGCCGAGTACCGGCAGTTCATGGACGATGGCGGCTACCGGCGCCCCGAGCTGTGGCTGTCGCTGGGCTGGGCGACGGTGCTCGAACGGGGCTGGCAGGAGCCGTTCTACTGGGAGCCCGACGGCGACGGCGGCTACAAGCACTTTACCCTCGCCGGCGAGCAGCCCGTGGACGGGGACGCGCCCGTCTGCCACCTGTCGTATTTCGAGGCCGACGCCTTTGCCCGCTGGGCCGGCGCCCGCCTGCCCACGGAAGCCGAGTGGGAAGTGGCCGCGCAGACCGTCGGGCTGGACGGGCCGTACGTGGACGCGGGCCACCTGCACCCCGTGCGGGCGCAGGGCGAGGGCCTCGTCCAGATGTTTGGCGACGTGTGGCAGTGGACGCGCTCGCAGTACGAGCCGTACCCCGGCTACGCGCCCGCGCCCGGCGCCCTCGGCGAGTACAACGGCAAGTTCATGTGCAACCAGTTCGTGCTGCGCGGCGCCTCGTGCGCCACAAGTCGCAGCCACGCCCGCCGCACCTACCGCAACTTCTTCCCCCCCGACGCCTGCTGGCAGTTTACCGGCCTGCGCCTGGCGCGGTGAGGGGTTGCTGGTTACTGTATTCGTTACTGGTGATTGGTCACTGGTCATTCGTGCAGGCAGGCGGCGAGCAGGCAGCCGGACGAGTCAAAGGCACGGTTCGCCTGCGCAACCCGATAGGACGTGCCACGGCACGTCCCTACGCGCGCGCCGCATTTCAGCACGCGCCACCCCGCCAGGCGGCGCGCCGGAGCCGCAACAGTGTATCGCCGCCGGGCTTCACCAACCACCCCGCCACCTCGCCACCGACCCCTCCCAGAGAAATGCCCACCGCCACCGCCTGCGCCGATAGCGCGACCCTTCTGTTCCGCCGCGACGTGCTGGCGGGGCTGCGCGCACCGCAGAAAACGCTGCCCTGCAAGTACTTCTACGACGCCGCCGGGTCGGCGCTGTTCGAGGAGATCACCCGGCTCGACGCCTACTACCCCACGCGGACGGAGACGGCGATTCTCGAAAGCCACGGCGACGAGATGGCCGCCCTCGTCGGGCCGCGCGCCCGCATCGTCGAGTACGGCAGCGGCTCGTCCGAG
>CBDUCD010000056.1:0-12372 GCA_965365535.1 uncultured Rhodothermales bacterium
CGCGGCTGCGGATGCCCGTCTCGACGACGTTTCTCATCCTGACGTGCTTTGCCACCCACCCCGAGGGCATTTCGTCCATGCTGACGAAAAGCCTGTCGGGCTACGCCGTCGCCTTTATCGTCGCCATTCTCGTGTGGGCGTTCGTGGCGCGCTACGTCGCCCCGCGCTACAACGGCACGGACGCGCCGCGCTACTGGATCGGGCTTCAGTGGCTTTCGACGGCGTTTCTGTGGTCGAACTGGTTGCAGCAGGACGCGGCCAACATTGCCGTGTACCTGCCGCGCTCGCTCAACACGATGCAGGTGGTGGCCTTCGTGGGCTACATCTTTATCGGGCTGGGCCTGCTTTTCTACCTCCGCGGCGACCGCATCCAGCAGGTGGTGGACGAGAAGACGGACATCCTCGACATCCGCAGCGCGACGATCATTGACTTCGTGTACGCCATCATCCTGTGGTATTTCAAGGAGCTCAACAACGTACCGATGAGCACCACGTGGGTGTTTATCGGGCTGCTGGGCGGGCGCGAGGTGGCCATCAGCCTGTTCGGACTGGGCGACAAGCGCACCGCCGCCGGCGCCGCGCGCCTCATGTTCAAAGACCTGGGCTACGCCAGCGTCGGCCTCATCGTCTCCATCTTTATCGCGCTGGGCACGAACCCGGCCGTGGTGAAGGATTTGCTGTCGCTGTTCGATTAGCCCAACCGCGCTGCCCATGCGCCTGCTGCCCCTTTTGCTCGTCGCCGCGTGCGCCTCGCCTGCGGCGCCTTCGCTGCCCGGCGGCGAGGGGCCGGCGCGCTTTCTCGCCCTGGGCGACTCGTACACCATTGGCGAGGGCGTGGCCGAAGGCGAGCGGTGGCCCGTGCAACTGGCCGCCGCGCTGCGCGCCGGGGGCGTGGACGTGCAGCCGCCCACCATCGTGGCGCGCACGGGCTGGACGACCGACGAACTCGCCGCCGCCCTCGACCGGGCCGAGCCCCGAGGGCCGTTCGGCCTCGTCACGCTCCTCATCGGCGTCAACAACCAGTACCGGGGGCGCGGGCTGGGCGAGTACCGGACGCAGTTTCGCGCCCTGCTGGGCCGCGCCGTCGGGTATGCGGGCGGAGACGCCCGCCGCGCGGTCGTCGTGTCCATCCCCGACTGGGGCGTGACGCCTTTCGCCGAGGGCCGCGACCGCGCCGCCATTGCCGCCGAGATTGACGCCTTCAACGCCGCTGCCGCCGAAGAAAGCGCCCGCGCCGGCGTGGCGTTCGTGGACGTGACGGCGTACTCGCGCGCCCATCCCGCCGAAACCATTGCCGCCGACGGGCTGCACCCTTCGGGCGCGCAGTACGCCGGCTGGGTCGCAGCCATTCTGCCCGCCGCCCGCGCGGCCCTTGCCGCCCGCTGACGGCGCCAACGAAAAAGGGCGCGCGACGGAAACCCATCGCGCGCCCGGAAGGCTGGTAAAAGCCGGCGTTTAGCGCGCCGCCTTGATCTCGTTCTGCACCTGGTCGAGATGCACCATTTTCTGGCGGAAGCGGTACTGGCCGTTTTCCTTTTTCTCCGCCACCACGATTTTCGCCATCTTGTTTTCCTGGCGATTCTTGCCGCGGTCGGTGCGCTGGTTTTTGTTGACCTTTGCCATGGCTTACTTGATCTCTTTGTGGAGGGTGTGCTTGCGCAACGTCGGGTTGTACTTCTTGAGTTCCAGGCGCGCCGTCGTCTTGCGGCGGTTCTTCATCGTCGCGTAGCGCGACGTGCCCGGCGCCTCGGTGCACTCGAGGATGATTTTGATGCGATTCTCTTTGGCCTTTGCCATCGTGCAGTGTCAGTATGAAGGGTGGATCAGACCTTGACGCCCTGCTTGGCGGCGTCGCGCAAAACGGCCGAGATGCCCTTGCGGTTGATGGTCTTGATGGTCTGCCCCGACACGCGGAGCGTGACCCAGCGGTCTTCCTCGGGAATGTAGAACCGCTTCTTCTGGAGGTTGACCTCGAAGCGGCGCTTGGCCCGGTTGTTGGCGTGGGAGACGTGGTGGCCGGCCACCGGCCCTTTCCCCGTCAACTGATCTTTGCGCGCCATAATATCGTGGGTTGCGTTGCTTGCAGATAGAAAAAGCCGTTCGGGACGGCTAAGCCGCGAAAGTTAACCCTCCGGCAGCGCCCGTCCAACGCGCAGCCCCCGCGAATATCCCCGACCGCGCGGAATTAACGGTGAAGAGGGGCGGCGAATGGCGAGCGTCGCATGCGGAGAGCCCGTAGGGGCGCCAGTCATGGCGCTCTGTCACACCAAACCCGGCATCTCCTTTCCGGTTTGTCATGGCGAGCGAACGAAGTGAGCGCGGCCATCTCGTTGTTCGGGGCAGAGGCGACGAGATTGCCACGGCGCTACGCGCCCTGCAATGACAACATTGTAAGCGGATCTGGTATCACGCCCCGCAATCCCCCCTTCCGAAACCCAGACCTACTCCAGGCTCACGGCGGCGGCGGGTTCGATGAGGGCGGCGCGGCGGGCGGGATAGATGGACGCGAGCACGCACAGGCCGACGGCGGCAAGGGCGATGGCGGCCACGTCGAAGGGGTGGATATCTACGGGGTAGGCCGAAATCAAGAACGACTCGGCGCCGCCGCCCAGCTTTACCAGCCCGAAGTGCTGCTGCGCGAGGGCGAGGCCCAGCCCCAGCACCATGCCCGCGCCTGTGCCCACGGCCCCGATAAGCAGCCCTTCGAGCAGGAAAAGCTGCCGGATGCCGCGCCGCGACACGCCCATCGCCGCCAGCACGCCCACGTCGCGCCGCTTTTCGATGACGACCATCATCAGCGAGCCGACGATGTTGAAGGCCGCCACGACGACGATGATGAACAACACCGCCGAGGCGCCCCACTTTTCGAGCGCCATCACGTCGTAGAGGGCGCGGTGCAGGTCGTACCACGTGCGGACGCGGTAGCGCGTCGTGTCCAGCCGCGCCTCCAGGTCGGCTTTGACGGCGTCGGCGCGGCCAATCTCGTCGAGCCGCAGCTCGATGCCCGTCGCCAGGCCGGGCATCCGGAACAGGCGCTGCGCTTCGGCGACTTCGACGAACACGTGGCTTTCGTCGTAGGCGGCCTCCATCTCGAAGGTGCCGCGCACCTCGAAGCGCGAAAAGCGCGGCGGCGCCAGCGGGTTCGTCAGCGACTGTTCGATGGCCGGCGCCGACAGAAGCGTCACGTCGCTGCCGCGGTACGGGCCGGTGGCCGCCGCCAGGCCGAGCCGCTGCGCCAGACTTGCCCCCACGATGACGCCGGGCCGCCCGCCGCGCCGCCCCAGGTCGAGGCTGCCGCTGACGGCGCGGTCGGGGGCGCCGCCCAGCCCCCGGAACGCCCCCTCCGACACGCCGCGCACCACGACGACCTTGTTGACCTCGCCAAAGGCGTCCTGCCCCACAAGTGCCTTGCCCTCGACGTACGCCGACGCCTGCACCACGTGCGGCAGGCCGCGCACGAGGGCCACGAGCGAATCGGCCCCCGTCATGCCCGCTTCCTCGACGCTCACCACGCGCACGTGCGGGTCGAGCGACACGAGCAGGTCGCGGGCAAAGCTGTAAAAGCCGTTCATCACCGACAGCACCACGATGAGTGCGGCCACGCCCAGCGCCACGCCGCCCATCGAGATGGCGGTGATCAGGGAGATGGGCGATATCCGCTTCCGGCTGAACAGGTAGCGCTGCGCGATGCGGAAACGGTAGTCAATGTTCAACTTTCGATGGGTGAAGGTTCAAGGGCTATACGTGATGAAGCGCATTTATGGCTTTATTCCCCATCGTCTAATTGACTATTGCCGGATCGAATATTGACGAGTCGAACATTCATCACTCCATCCGGGCGGCGGGGTCGGTGAAGAGGGCGGCATCCACGGATTGCGGCAGGGCGACGGCGTCGGTGTAGAGCGTGCGCCCGCCGCCCACGCGGTGCGCCGTGGCGAGTTGCGCGGTGCCGTAGGGGGTTTCGAGCGTCTCGACTTCCTCGCGGGGGATGTAAGAGGGCGGCGCGTCGGGGTTGCCTTCGAGGACGAAGCCCCACGCTTCGAGGGCGCCCGTGGCGCGGCTGGCGTACAGCCAGTAGCGGTCGCCGGGCGTCAGGCCGACGTTGCCGAAGTGGAGCGAAATCACCTCGCGGTCGGCATTCGACGAGTCGGCCACGTATTCGCGCGCTACGCCCTCGTCGAACAGCTTGGTGGGCACGAGCAGCCAGTACGTGTCGTTGATAAAGGCGTGGTAGGCGCGTTCGAGCCACGCCGCCTCTGCCGCCGAGTCGAGCGGAGCGGTGTTGCGGTAAACGTGCCCCGCGCGGGTGCCGACGTTGAAAAGCGCGGTGTAGAGCGTGTCGCCGCGCGGCATTTCGAGGCGGTAGTCGCCCGTGGTGCGGTTCCACAGGTGGCGGCGCGGTGCGGCGGCAGCAGCCTGCGCCGTGTCTGCGCGGGCGCCGAAGTCGAAGCGCAGGTACGGCACCCGGCTCCAGACCGCCGGCCCGCCGGCCACGGTGTAGATGCGCATGGCGACGCTGTCGGCGTGGTTGGCGAGCGTGGGCAGAGCCGGGCCGGTGGGGTCGGCAGGGGGCGCGCAGGCGGCAAGCGCGGCGAGCAGGGCGAGGGGGGCGAGAAGGCGTTTCATGGGGCGGGGCGGATGGCTGCGCGCAAGGTAGGCACGGGGGCCGGCGCCTGAAACCCGCGCTACCGCCTCCGGTACGCAGCC
This sequence comes from uncultured Rhodothermales bacterium, assembly GCA_965365535.1. GTDB lineage: Bacteria > Bacteroidota > Rhodothermia > Rhodothermales > BA12 > CBDUCD01. Next base: position 4,708 of record CBDUCD010000056.1, read on the forward strand.
GCAACCCTCTGGCCGTATGCGCGCTGCCCTCCTGCTTGCCTTTTTGCTTGCCGCACCGGGCGCCGCCGCGCAGACCCTGGCAGACACGCTCGCGGGGCAGTACGGTACGGGGGCGGGCGCGGCCATCCTGCTCACCAACAGCGGCTTCGGGCTGGGCGGGTACGCGGCAGCACGCGTCGGGCCGGCCCTGTCACTCGTCGCCGAGCTGGGGGTGAGCGGCATCCGCGACGAGCGCGAGACCAAGTTTTTCGGCTACGGCGGCCCCACCATCCAGAACAAGGCCCACTACCTCGCCGTCGTGCCCCTGCGGCTGGGCGTTTCGCGGCGGCTGTTCCGGCGGCAGATCGAGGACAACTTCCGCCCGTACGTCCAGCTGGGCGCCGGCCCCACGCTGGGCTGGGTGTCGCCGTATTTCGACGACTGCAACGGCAACGGGCAGCTCGACCGGAGCGCGGACTGCAACGGCGACGGCACGACGGGCGCGCGCGAGGGCGAGGACGAGTTCGACGTGTTCGAGGCGTTTCCGAAAGGCCATGCCGCGTGGGGCGTAGGCGGCCAGATCGCCGTCGGCGCGTATTTCGGTTACAGCACGCGCCTGTCGCAGGGCCTGCAGATCGCCTACCGCTTCGACTATTTCCCCCGTGCCATCGCGCTGCTCGAAAGGCGCGTCAAAAAGCCGCAGCACTACTTCGGCACGCCCGTCGTCTCGTTCACCTTCGGGCGGCTGTTTTGAGACGCGCGGGCCGGCGCGCTCGGGGCATTGCCCGCGCCGTACTTTTGCGGCCCACCGCCGCCGTCCGCCATGCCTTCTTTCCAATCGCGCCTCGCCTCGCTGGCTGTGCTGCTCCTCGTCGGCGCCGGCGCCGTCGCGGCCCAGCAACCCCCCTCCACCCCGGCGGCCCCCGAAGCGCGGTGGCGCGAGGTCGCCCCCGAAAACCTGCTCGTGCTGCGGCTGCCCACGGGCAGCGTGCTGGTCGAGCTGGCGCCGCAGTTTGCGCCCGCGCACGTGGCGCAGGTGCGGCGGCTCGCGCGCGAGGGTTTCTACGGCGACCGGGCGGCTTTCTACCGCGTCATTGACAACTTCGTGGCGCAGGCAGGCGTGCCCGAGGACGTGGACTCGACGGATGCGCCGACGCTGCCTGCCGAGTTTGAGCGGCCACTTGGCGACCTCGCCTTCGTGCCCAACGACAGCCCCGACCTGTACGCGCCGCAGACGGGCCACATCGCCGGGTTCGCCGTCGGCTTCGATCCCCAGGCGCAGACCGTCTGGCCGCTCCACTGCTACGGCGCCGTGGCGATGGCGCGCGGGGCCGACCCCCACTCGGGGTCGAGCCACTTCTACATCGTCATCGGGCGCGACCAGCGCTACCTCGACCGCAACCTGACCGTCTTCGGGCGCGTGGTGGCGGGGATGCCGCACGTGCAGCACGTGGCCCGCGCCGATGCCGACGTGCCCAGCGGCGTCATCGAAAACCCGGCGCTCCGCACGCCCATCCTCGGCTTCGCCCTTGCCGCCGACCTGCCCGCCGAGAACCGTCCGCGCGTCGAGGTGATGGATTCGCAGAGCCCGGCCTTTGCCCAGGCGAAAGCGCGCAAGTTCTACCGCGACAGCGACTTTTTCGCCCGCAAGCCCGCCGCCGTCGAGGCGTGCGCCGTGCCCGGCCCCGTCCGCGTCACGTGGCCCGGCCAGTGATGCGAGATCCTTCAGGTTCGCGCGGGGGTTCGGAGAAGCAACCTGCACCACGCTCGCACGTGCAACACGCACCAGAAACCGCGAAGATGAGCGACCTCGACCGCATCACGTTCAACCCGCAACAGTGCGGCGGCAAACCCTGTATCCGGGGAATGCGGATCCGGGTGACGGATGTGCTCGACCTGCTGGCTTCAGGGCTGTCTGCCGAAGAAATCGTCGAGGAGCTGCCCGATCTGGACGTCGCGGACGTGCAGGCCGCCCTCCGGTTCGCCCGCAGCCGCGTCGATCATCCCGTGCTGGCGGCGTGACCTTCTGGCTCGACGCGCACCTTTCGCCCGCGCTTGCGGGATGGGCCACAAGCACCTTTCCCGGTCTCGACGTGCGCGCGCTCCGGGACGTGGGCCTTCGAGACGCGGAAGACGCCGAGATTTTCGCAGCGGCGCGCGCGTCAGAGGTCGTCGTCATGACGAAAGACCGCGACTTCGTCGCGCTTCTCCAGCGTCACGGTCCGCCTCCCCAGGTGCTGTGGGTGACGGCAGGCAACACGTCCAACGCGGAAATGCGCCGCATCCTGACGCGGACGCTTCCGCACGCCCTGCTCTTGCTTCGGGAAGGGCACCCGCTGATCGAAATCCGATAAGCGTGGAAACGCAGGCGCTCAGACGTTGAAGCGGAACAGCATCACGTCGCCGTCCTCGACGGTGTAGTCGCGGCCTTCCGAGCGGAGGGCGCCTGCCTCGCGCACGGCGGCCTCCGACCCCAGCCGGTCGTAGTCGGCAAACTTGATGGTCTCGGCGCGGATGAAACCCTTCTCGAAGTCCGAGTGGATAACGCCCGCAGCTTGCGGCGCCTTGGTGCCGCGCCGGATCTGCCACGCGCGCGACTCTTTCGGGCCGGCGGTGAAGTACGTGATGAGGCCCAGCAACTTGTAGGCGCCGCGCACGAGCCGGTTGAGGCCGGGCTCGGCGATGCCGCTTTCTTCGAGAAACAGCGCCCGCTCGTCTTTTTCGAGTTCGGCGATCTGCGCTTCGAGTTCGGCGCACACGGCGACGACTTCGGCGCCCTCGGCGGCGGCAATGCCGCGCACCACGTCCACGTACGCGTTGCCGTCGGGCAGGTCGCTTTCGGCCACGTTCGCGGCATACAGGATGGGCTTGGCCGTCAGCAGAAACGTGCTGTCGAGCCACCCTTTCTCCTCGTCGCTGGCCGGCGCGAAAAGGCGGGCGGCGCGGCCCTCGCCCAGGTGGTCGCGCAGGCGCTCGTAAAAGGCCAGCTCCTCTTTCGCCTTCCGGTCGCCCGTCTTGGTGGCCTTGAGCTGCCGCTCGACGCGCTTCTCGGCGGCTTCGAGGTCTTTGAGGAGCAGTTCGGTGTCGATGATTTCGATGTCGCGGGCCGGGTCCACGCTGCCGGCGACGTGGACGACGTTTTCGTCGCTAAAGCAGCGCACGACGTGCACGATGGCATCTACCTCGCGGATGTGGCCCAGAAACTGGTTGCCCAGCCCCTCGCCTTTCGAGGCGCCCGCCACAAGTCCGGCGATGTCCACGAACTCGATGGTGGCGGGCAGCGTCTGCGCGCTCCGGGCCAGCGCGGCCAGCCGGTCGAGGCGGGGGTCGGGCACGGGCACGATGCCCACGTTCGGCTCAATCGTGCAGAAGGGGTAGTTGGCGGACTCGGCGCCCGCGCTGCTGAGGGCGTTGAAAAGGGTCGATTTGCCGACGTTGGGCAGCCCAACGATGCCGCAGCGAAGTGCCATCGTGCGTAAGTTTGGAGGAGGTTGGATGTTGGAGGTTCGAGACGGGCCTTGCATTCCAGCACCCCACTCAAACCGCCAGAAGCCGGCTCGATATCCATGCCTGTGCGCCCGGTTCCACTTTTCGCCGCTCTTCCCGCGCTCCTCACGCTGCTGTTCGCGCTGCCCCTCGGCGCCCAGCCCGTGCAGACGACGGGCAACCTGCAACTGGGCGTGGGCATCCTGCCCGGCCTGGGCACGCAGATCGCGTACCTGTCGCCGGGCGCGTTTTTCGTGACCGAGGGCATCGTGTACGTGGACGGCGTGCCGGGCGTGCTGGGCGGCGAGGGCACGGTGCAGCTGTCCGTGGGCGGCGGCGGCGCCATCCGCACGCTGGGCATCGCGCGCCTGTTCAGCGAAGAAGGCTTCGAGGGCTACGACGTGGACTTTGGCGTGCGCTTCGGCCCCGCCCTCGCCTTTGGCACGGACGAGACGCGGGCCGAGAAAAACCGCCGCTTCAGCCTCTTTTTCGACCCCTACCTGCGCTTCGTGACCCGCCTCGACCGCCGGCTGGTCGTCTTTGCCGAGGCCGGCTCGCAGCGCCCTCTGCTGCGCGGCGGCCTGTGGGTGTCGTTCTAAACGCAGCGCGCTGCTGAAGCCTGCATAGAGAGAGCCGGCCTCGGGAGTAGGGGCGTGCCGCGGCACGCCCCTACGGGTTTGGTTTCAATTCGCCGGCAATCGGGAAAACTTCGGCTACACGGTCAGCACGCCGTCTGCTGGGTGCGCGGCTGCCAGCACTTCGGCGTAGCGGTGGGCAATGGCGGGCCACGAAAACGTGGCGGGCACGTGCGCCGCCGTCGAGGCCGAGAGGCGGGCCAGGGCGTCGCGGTCGGACTGGTAGTAGGCGAGCAGGCGCGCAAAGGCGTCGGCGTCGCCCGAGGGCAAGAGGTGGCCGCTGACGCCTTCGGCCACCACGTCGCGGATGCCTTCGATGCCGGCGCCAATGGTGGGCATCCCGGCCAGCCCGGCTTCGAGCATCACCACGCCAAAGCCCTCCATGTCGCCCGCGACGGGGCGGTTGGGCATCACGAACAGGTCGGCGCCCTGGTAGAGGGCGTGGAGGTCGGCGTCGGAGACGCGGCCCAGCAGGCGCACGCGGTCGGCGAGGCCCTGCCGGGCCGCGGCCTGCCGCACGGCATCGGTTTCGGGGCCTTCGCCAGCCAGAAACCAGTACACGTTATCGGGCAGGCGCGGCATCACCTCGGCGGCAAACCAGGCAAAGCCTTTGCGCGGCACGTGGCGGCCCACGCTGCACAAGAGCAGGGCGTCGGCGGGGACGATTTCCTCGAACAGCGCCAGCAGGTGGCGGCGGGCCACCAGCCGGTCGGCAGGCGGCGCAAAGCGCGTCACGTCTATGCCGTTGGGCACGACGCGCAGCTTTTCGGGCGCCAGCCCGCGCGCCAGGCACGCCTCGCCCGTGGCCGTGCTGACGGGCAGCACCAGGTCGAGGGCGCCGAAAACGCGGGTCACGAACTGCTGGTACGGCCCGAACGGCGTCGTCACGTCCAGCCCGTGGGCAATGGCGGCGGTTCGGATGCCGGCGCGGCGCAGCTTGTGCTGGAGGGGCACGGCGAGGGCTGCCGTCACCATCGAGGAAAACAGGACGGTGTCGAAGGCGCCCGTGCGGGCAGCGTCGGCCAGGCGGTGGGCCACGCGCGCCAGGAAAAGGGGCATCCGCGCGTGCGTCCACTTCCACGACGTGTGGAGGATTTCGCCGCTGAGGGCCACGGCGGGCTCGCGGCCGAGGGCGGCGTAGAGCTCGGTTGCCACGCGCTGCATCCCGCCCACGTTAGCGAGGGGACGCCCGGCGGGCGGGAACGAGTGGGAGACGAACAGCAGCCGTGCCGGAGCCGGCTCGGTGCGGGGCAGCAGGGGGAGGCCCGCAGGGAGAACCAGCTCAGGCATGGGCGAGGGGGTGGGGGACGAGGCGGGGAAGGGCACCCGTAAGCTGGCCGTCGCCGCTGTAGGCGGGCCGCGCGAGGTGGTGGTAGTGGTCGAGCATCTGACGCAGAATCTGGCTCCACGCGAAGCCGCGCGCGCGCTCCAGCGCCGCCCGGCCCATCTGCCGGCGCAGGTCGGCGTCGAGCACGAGGGCTTCCGTGGCGGCGGCAAAGGCCGGGGCGTTGCGCGGCGGCACGAGAAAGCCCGTCTCGCCGTTTTCGACGAGTGAGGCGCTGCCCGTGGCGTCGGCGCAGACGGTGGGCACGCCCGAGGCCATCGCCTCCAGCGTCACGTTGCCAAACGTCTCGGTTTCGGACGGGAAGACGAACACGTCGGAGGAGGCGTGGGCCGTGGCGAGGTCGGTGCCGCTGAGGTGGCCGGTGAAAACCGTCTGCCCGAGGCGCGCTTCCAGGTCGGCGCGGGCCGGGCCATCGCCCACGACGAGGCTGCGGTGGGGCACGCCGCGCTTTTGCAGGCTTTCGACCACGTCGGCAAACACGTCGAGTCCTTTTTCCCACACCAGTCGGCCCACGAAGGCCACCACCACGTCGTCAGGCGCGAAGCCCATCTGGCGGCGCCAGCCTTCCGAGTGGCGGGCGGGGTTGAACAGGTCGGTGTCCACGCCGCGCGCCCACACGGCCAGGTTGCCCTCTACGCCGTGCGCGTGCAGCACGTCGAGCATCGAAGGCGAGGGCACGTACACGGCGTCGCACTTTCCGTAGAACCAGCGGGCGTAGCGCCACAGCGCGCCTTCGAGCCAGCCCGCGCCATAGTAGCTCAGGTACGAGCTGAAATGGGTGTGGTACGTCGAGACGGTGCAGACGCCCTGCCGGCGCGCCCAGCGGAGCGCCTGGAACCCCAGCGCGTCCGGCGTGGCAATGTGGACGATGTCGGGGTCGAAAAGCGCCAGCTCGCGGCGCAGGCGCGGCGTCAGCCCCAGCGACAGGCGGTACTCGGGGCGGCCCGGCACGGGCACCGACGGCACGGGCACCAGCTTGCCCTTGTGTGCGAGGGCGGGCGTCGGGCTCGTGGGCGCAAACACGCGCACCTCCACGCCCTGCCCCGTCAGGTATTCCACGAGCCGGTTGAGCGTCAGCGACACCCCGTCGGCGATGTGGTTGTACGCGCCCGTGAACAGCGCCACCCGCAGGGGCAGCGGAGACGGGACGGCCGGCGGGCGGCGGACGCGGCGAGCGGAAAGGGACATGGGGCGAAGCCTGTTGCAACAGGCATTACACGGGCAAAAAGCGGCGGGGTTGAAGGCGCACAGGCTTTTCACGGCCCCCGCGCGCCCTCCACTGACGAGAAGCCGCCGCAGAAAGGCCCGAGGTAACACCCGTTGTGTGACGAAACGGCGAAGAGGCCGCGCCCGCGCCCGCCGGTTTACGGCATCGTCAAGGGCGGGGCGGAACGGGGCGGGGCGCGGGCGGTGACGACGCTTCACCCAACCCCGGACGCCATGTTTCGCTTTTCCATCAGCAACACGCGCGAAGTAGATGTCAACGCCGGCGAACTCGAAACCGCCAACGTCGGGCGCGACGACAGCTTTGCCGAACGCCTCCGCATGACGGGCGACTACCGCGACGACGAGACGGTTTTCCGCGCCGAGAACGCGAACCCGCAGACGCTCGACGAGGCCGTCGCGTACGTGCAGGGCCTCTTTTTCCGCGCCCCCGACCGCGTGTGGCTCGGCAGCGGAGGCGACGCCCAGGAAGTCACCGCCGAAATCGCCAACCGCGCCATCGAGCCGCCGCTCTGAACCGGGTTCTGCCTTCGTGCAGGTCAGGTGTCAGACCAGAGGCGCCTGAACGTGGCGCAGTGGTCGGTGCCGAGGGCCTCGTCGAAGGCGCTGAGCCAGCGCAGGACGTAGGCATCGTCCACATCGGCCCTTTTGGCCAGCAGCGCCTGCACGTCTTCGATGTCACGAGCGCGCCCAGCAATGATCTTGTGGACGACAAGGTCTTCCGGGGAAACGAAAGCGACCTCGGTTCCAGCAATCGTGACCTGGTGTGTTCGTTGCAGCGCAGCCATTTCGTAGCCCGAAGACGCAAAGATGAAGTCCACCCGGATTCCCGTTTGAGGTTGCTCGCAAGGCAGCACCCACGTTTCCGGCACGAACGTGTCGGGTTGCACGAGCGGCGACAGCCCAAGTGATTGTGCAACGTGCAACACGCGTCCCAGATCGTCGGGCGTTCCCAGCACGGTCACGTCCACGTCGCGCGTGAGGCGGGGTTCTCCG
>CBDUCD010000057.1:0-12213 GCA_965365535.1 uncultured Rhodothermales bacterium
ATGACACACAAAGCAACCGGACTTGGCATGACTCCTACACCAGTGACCAATGACTATTGACCATTGACTATTGACGAATCCATCCATTGACGAACTAACGGCCTGCTTTGCCGCCCGGCGAGTCGCCCTTGACGATGGGGACGCCGACGAGGTTGCCCCACTCGGTCCACGAGCCGTCGTAGTTTTTGACGTTGGGATAACCCAGCAGGTAGTGGAGCACGAACCAGGTGTGGCTACTGCGCTCGCCGATGCGGCAGTAGGCGATGGTTTCGCGGTCGGGCAGGAGGCCCTCGCGGGTGCCGTAGAGGGCTTCGAGGGCTTCGCGGCTTTTGAACGTGCCGTCCTCGGCCACGGCCTGCGCCCACGGCACGTTGCGGGCGCCGGGGATGTGGCCGCCGCGCATGGCCCCTTCCTGCGGGTACTCGGGCATGTGCGTCAGCTCGCCCCGGTACTCGCCCGGCGAGCGCACGTCCACGAGCTGGCCGCCCATCTGCGAAAAGCGCAGCACCTCGTCGCGGAAGGCGCGGATGCCGGGGTCGGGCGGGCGCGCGGTGTAGTCGGCGCGGGGAAACAGGGGGCGGTCTTTGGTAAGCGGGCGCCCCTCGTCCGTCCACTTTCGGCGCCCCCCGTCCATGATGCGCAGGTTTTCGTGGCCAAACAGGCGGAACACCCAGAAGGCGTAGCAGGCCCACCAGTTGTTTTTGTCGCCGTAAAAAACGACCGTCGTGTGGTTGCCGATGCCGCGCTCGCTGCACAGCCGGGCAAAGCGGTCCTTGTCCACGTAGTCGCGCACGATGCCATCCTGCAAATCGTTCACCCAGTCTATTTTGACGGCATTCGCGATGTGGCCGGTTTCGTAGAGCAGCAGGTCTTCGTTCGACTCGACGAGGCGGATGGACGAGGTATCGCGGAGGTGCTCGGCCACCCAGTCGGTAGAGACGAGCACCTCGGGATGGGCGTATTCGCTGGACATGGAAAAGGCGGTTTGGTGGGGTGAGGGGCGGGGTACGCGCCAGCGCGCCAAGAGATCAGGAAAAGGCAGGCTGGGGCACGGGCGTGGGCGCGAAAAACTCGCCCACGAAGCCGATTTCGGGTTCGAGGTGGTGGCCCGTCTCGCGCGCCACGACGCGCTGCACGTGCCCGATGAGGCCCTGCACGTCGGCTGCCGTGGCCCCGCCCCGGTTGACGATGATGTTGGCGTGGCGCGGCGTGATGTGGGCGCCGCCCACGGCAAAGCCTTTCAGCCCTGCCCCATCAATGAGGCGGCCCGCGCCGATGCCCTCGATTTTCTTGAAGATGGAGCCCGCGCTGGGCTCGGCGTGCAGCGGCGGGTGGCGCTCGCGCCGCCACGCCAGGTTCGCCTCCATGACGGCGTGCATCCGCGCCCGGTCGCCGGGGACGAGGGCAAAGGTGGCCCGCAGCACCACGTCGCCCGTGTCGTGGAGCGCCGAGTAGTCGTAGCCGAACCGAAACCAGTCGCGGTCCACGCGCCGCCTTTCGCCCGCGCGCGTGAGGATTTCGGCCTCCGCGACGACTTCTTCGATAAAGACGGTGCGGGCGCGCTCGGGCGGCGGCGAGAGAAAGTGCAGGTTCTGCCACAGCGCCCCGCCAACGGTGGAGGGGATGCCGACAAAGTGCTCCAGCCCCGACAGGCCGGCGTCCACGGCGGCGCCAATGACGTCGGGATAGACGACGGCGCCGCTTTCGGCCGTCAGCGTCATGGCGCGCGCGTCGGTGGACACGTGGCGGGCGGCGTTGCGGATGACGAGGCCGCGAAAGCCGCCGTCGCCGACGAGGATGTTGGCGCCCAGCCCCAGCAGAAAGTGGGGCGTGCCCGTCTGGCGGGCGGCGTCGAGGGCGCGGGCCAGGTCGTCGGCGGAGCGCGCCTCGAAGAAATAGTCGGCCGGCCCGCCAATCTGGAACGTCGTGAAAGGGGCGAGCGCGACGCCGCGTTGCAGGCGGCTGCCGAGCAGGCGTTCGAGGGCTGGGGCGGGCATAGGGCGTGCAGGCAGAGACGCGCGCCCGTACGCTGCGCCTGCCCGTCGGTGCCCCCGGCATTTCGCGCGCCTTTGCCAACGGCCCAGCGGGTACGGGCGACAATTGGGTGCGGCGTACGAGGTAAAGGAGAATTCCTGCCCTAACTTGACTTTTGCGTAAAGGCCGCGTGCAGACCCGGCAGAGCCGCCATCCCCACCGGCTGCTGCCCCTGCACACAGGCGGCCCTGACGCGACCACCATCCACCATCATCCCCTTTGTGTTATGAGAAGACCTCTCTACCACGCGCTGCTGGGACTCGTCGTGCTCCTCATCCCCGGCATCGCCGCAGCCCAGACGGGCACGGTGCAGGGACGGATTACCGAGCGCGGCACCGGCCTTCCCGTTCCCGGCGTCAACGTGACGCTCGAGGGCACGTCCCTCGGCACGGCCACCGACGTCAGCGGCGAGTACGCTTTTGCCGCCCCGGCGGGCCAGTACAACCTCGTCATCAGCGCCATCGGCTACAAGCGGCTCGTGCAGCCCGTCGTGATTTCCGACGGGCAGACCGTCACGGCCAACATCGAAATCGAGCAGGACGTGCTGGGCCTCGACGACGTGGTGATTACGGGCTACGGGGCCGGCACCGAGCGCCGCAACCTGTCCACGTCCGTCTCCTCCGTCAGCGGCAGCGACATCCGCGACCTGCCCGTCACCACCGCCGATGCCGCCTTGCAGGGCCGCGTGGCCGGCGTGACGGTGCTGCGCTCGTCGGGCACGCCGGGCGGCGGCGTGTCGGTGCGCATCCGCGGCGCCACGAGCATCTCGGGCTCCAACCAGCCGCTTTACGTCGTGGATGGCGTGCCCGTCTCGAGCGGCGACTACTCGGGCCTGGGCGCGGGCAACCAGGGCCTCAACGCGCTCTCGACGATTGACCAGGCGGACATCGCCTCGATGGAGGTGCTCAAAGATGCCGCCGCGACGGCCATTTACGGCACGCGCGCCGCCAACGGCGTCGTCCTCATCACCACGCGGCGCGGGCAGGCGGGCGCCACCGACATCGAGTTTGAAAGCTCGCTGGGCTCGTCGCGCTTTGCGCAGGACTTCGAGGGCCTCTCGGGCAACACGTTCGTGACGCTCGTGCGCGAAGGCTACCGCAACGAGGGCCGCGCGATTCCGGCCTCGTATGCCGACACGCTCAACCAGCCCACCACGCGCTGGTGGGACCAGATCACGCAGACCGGCCTGGTGCAGAACTACCGGATGGGCATCTCGGGTGGCAACCAGCGCACGCGCTACCGCGTCTCGGGCGGGTATTCGGACGAGCAGGGCGCCATGATCAAGGCGGGCTTCCGCCGCATGAACGGCCTCGTCAACGTGGACCACCGCTGGACGGAGAACAGCACGCTGTTTGCGAAGGCATCCTACAACCGCTCCACCGCCGAGCGCATCGGCAACGACAACTACATCTACGGCGTGCTCACGAACGGCCTGCTGGGGCGCCCCAACCAGCTCATCTACACCGACTCGACCAACACGCGCTACAACACGGCGGCCGGCCCGTTCTCGAACCCCATTGCCGAGGCCAACAAGCCGTTTACCGCCGTGGACACCAAGTTCCTGGGCACGGCGGGCATCGCGTACGAACTCCTGCCCGGCCTTTCGGGGCGGCTCGAAGCGGGCCTCGACCGTTTCGACCTCAAGGAGGACCGCTACAACCCGAACTTTACCACGCAGGGCGCGCCCCGTGGCAATGCGCAGCAGAACGTGACGTTCTACCAGAACGCCATCATCACGGGGACGCTCAACTACCGGCAGCTTTTCGCCGGCGACCACAGCGTGGCCCTCTTGCTGGGGCACTCGCGCGAGCGCACCATCGTCAACTCGCTGTTTCTCTCGGGCACGACGTTCGTCTCGAACGACCTGCTGGCCATTGCCGCCTCGGCCACCAAAGACGCCACCAACAACGCCACGCGGCGCGGGCTGGCCTCGTACTTCACGACGGGCGAGTACAGCTTCCGCAACCGCTACCTCGCCTCGTTTACCCTGCGCGTGGACGGCTCGTCGCGCTTTGGCGAGGACAAGCGCTACGCCGCCTTCCCGGCCTTTTCGCTGGGCTGGAACATGGCGCAGGAGCCTTTCATGCAGAACGTGAGCGCCCTCGACCTCTTCAAGCTGCGCGGCTCCTACGGGCTGACGGGGCAGCAGGAGATCGGCGACTTCACCTCGCGCTACCTCTGGGCCTCGAACGGCGTCAACTACAACGGCAACGCCGGCCTGACCACGTCGCAGCTGGGCAACAACGAGCTCACGTGGGAGGAAACGAAGCAGGGCAACATCGCCGTTGACTTCGGGCTGCTGCGGCGCCTGAGCGGCACCTTCGAGCTCTACCAGAAGGACACGCAGAAGCTGCTGCGCAACCAGCCGCTGCCCTGGAGCACGGGCTTTGCCGGCCAGCAGTCCAACGTCGGCCAGATCCGCAACCGGGGCTGGGAGCTTCAGCTCGACGGGCGCGTGCTCGAAACGCACGGCTTCCGCTGGCAGGCCATCGTCAACCTGTCGTCCTACCGCAACGAGGTCATCAAACTCGTGGACGGCGACGGCGACGGCGAGGGCGACCCCATCGCGTCGGGCTTTGCCAGCCGCATTGCCGAAGGGCAGCCCCTGGGCGTGTTCTACGGCTGGCAGGTGGGCGGCCTCATCCAGAGCCTGGACGAGGTCTGCACCGACCCCACGGGCGCGGCGTGCAAAACGGCAGGCAAGCGCGCCTTCCAGGCCCCCGTCGTCTCGGGCGGCGCGCTCAGCCCGCGCGGCACGTACGTGGGCGACCGCTGGTTCGTGGACCGCAACGGCGACGGCATCATCAACGACGACGACCGGACGTACATCGGCAACCCGAACCCCGACCTGTACGGCGGCATCACCAACAACTTCACGTTCAAGGGCTTCGAGCTGGGCGTGTTTTTCCAGTTCTCCTCCGGCAACGACGTGCTCAACTGGACGAAGACGTTTTCCGACCGCGCGGGCAACCCCTACGGCACCAACCCGAACGTGCTCAACCGCTGGACGCCGGAAAACACCAACACCGACGTGCCGCGTGCCAGCGTTACCGACCCCAACAACAACCGGCGCGCCTCCGACTACTTTGTCGAGGACGGCTCTTACATCCGCCTGAAGAGCCTCACGCTGGCCTACACGGTGCCGGCGCGCTTCACGAACGCCGTGCGGGTGCGCAACCTGCGCATCTACTTCGTCGGCGAAAACCTGTGGACGAGCACCCGCTACTCGGGCCTCGACCCCGAGGTGAGCACCTTCGACCGGTCGAACACGTCGTTCGGGTCGGACTTTTTCACCTATCCGCAGGCTACGCGCCTCACCTTTGGCGCGCGCGTCAACCTCTGACCCCAAGCCTGAACTCTTATGAAACGATCCCTTTTTCTTCTGACGTTTGGCCTGCTCGCGCTCGGGCTGCAAAGCTGCGACGTGCTCGAGGCCGACCCCATAGACTCCGTCCCCGGTGACCGCGTTTTCCAGAACGAGGACAACTTCCGGGGCGCCCTGATTGGCGCGTACAACTCGCTCCAGAACTTCATGGATGACTACATCATCATGGAGGAGCTGGCTTCGGACAACGCGCGCCACTCGGGCTCGTACCCCTCGTGGCTCGAGGTGGACACCCACAACCTGCTCACCAACAACCCCGAGGCCAGCGGCCAGTGGGTAGGTTCGTACGACCTCATCAACGTTGCCAACAGCATCATCGAGTTCGGCCCGACGGTGCCCACGACGGCGACGTTCAAGGAGGCCGACCGCGACAACGTGATTGCGCAGGCCAAGGTGCTGCGGGCCTTTGCCTACCACAACCTCGTCAAGTGGTTTAGCGGCGTGCCGCTCGTGCTGCAGGCTACCACGCCATCGAGCGTGCAGGACACCGCCTTTGTGTACCAGGGCCGGGCTTCGAGCGACGCCGTGTACGCGCAGATCGTCAAAGACCTGCAAGAGGCCGAGGCCACGCTCGGCGCCGCCAACGCCAACTACGCCACCGTGGACGGGTGGACGGCCAAGGCCCTCCTGGCGCGGGTGTACCTTTTCCAGGGGCAGTGGCAGAAGGCCGCCGACAAGGCGCTCGAAGTCATGAACGGCCCCTTTACGCTGGCGCCCTCGCCCAGCGCGCTCTACGAGGGCAAAGGCTCCTCGGAGTCCATCTGGGAGCTGGCCTACTCCAACCAGGACGCCAACGCCCTGGCCTTTTTCGCCTATCCCAGCGGCGCCGGCGGACGCTGGGAGTACGCGCCCACGGCGGAGTTCATGGCCAGCGTGCCCGACAATGACCTGCGCAAAGAGTACCTGTTCGCCAAAATCAAGGTGGGCAACACCACCTACGACGTGATCAACAAGTACTACCGGACCGAGACGGACGACGACCCGGTGTGGCTCGTGCGCCTGCCCGAGATGCTCCTGACGCGGGCCGAGGCGCTGGCCCACCTGAATGATGAAGCCGGGGCGCTCGCGCTCGTCAACCAGGTGCGCGCCCGCGCCGGCCTGGGCGCCGTGACGGCGGCAGGGCAGCAGGCCGTGCTCGACGCCGTGCTGGCCGAGCGGCGCGTGGAACTCGCCTACGAAGGCCACCGCTACCACGACCTCGTCCGCACGGGGCGTGCCCCGGCGGTGCTCGAGATCACGGATGCCCGCAAGGTGCTCTGGCCCATCCCGCAGCGTGACATGGACCTCAACACGAAGCTGAAGCAGAACGACGGGTACTGAACCCCGCCCCTGCACGATGCGCAAACGCCGCCCTGCCGCCGAGGTGGGGCGGCGTTTCGCGTCTCTATCTCAACCTGATACGCCGGATGCCTGCATTTCGCGTATTGCGGAGGCGGGCATAGTGCTTGCGGAGCAACGGGCACCTGCCTTCCACGCCCATGCTGGTCGATCCCCTGCTGCTCGTCGTCCTCGTCGCCCTGCTTGTCGCGGCAAGCGGGCTGGCTGCCGTGTTTTACTGGCGCTACCGGGCGGCGCGCGCGGCGTACAACCCGTACGCGCCCCAAGCGGCGGCCTCCGATTTCGCCTACGCCCCCACGCCGCCGGCCTCCGAGCAGCCTTCGGCTGCCGAACTGCCCGAGGGCCGCTACATCACAGGCGCCGACTTTGCCGTCGCCTCCGCCGTTTCGGTTTCGGCGCCCGTGTGCGCGCCCCTGCTGCACGCAGACGCCCCCGCCGACCCCGCGCACGTTTCGCTCGGCGTCTCCACTGCCGGCAGCCCCGCCGGCGACGGCACGGTGCCCGCTGCCGAGAAGCGGGCGGCGCCGGCCTCCACCTCCCAAGCGGCCCCTGCCGACCTGCTGTTCTACGAGTTCACCCCCGGCGGCTTCGTGCCCGTCAACCCGCACCTGGCGCCCCCGCCGTCGGTGGGCGAGACGCCCGCTGCCACGACCGCTGTGCCCGCGCCGCCCGAACCCGCGTGGAGCCACCAGCCCCTCGCCGCTGCCGACCCCGACGCCCGCGAGGACGGCTTCGTGTGGCTCTGAAGCCCGCGCCCGGCAGGCGGCGTCAGCGGAACGGCTTGGCTTTGCTGAACGTCCGCACCAGGTCGTCGCTGCCGAAGGGGCCGTGGCGGTACAGAAACGGCTCGCCGTGGCGGGCGCCCACGCGGTAGCCATACGTGCGCGCCTGCGCCTCGATCCAGTGGAAAAAGTCCGGGTTGGAGATAAACGTGGCCGGCTCGTCGGCGCCGGGCTGGTAGTCGGGGTTGAAAAACTGCGACCGGAACGCCTGGAGCGCCGCCACGCGCGCGTCCCACACGTCCGACACGTCCACCACGACGGTGGGCTCGAAGGGGATGGCCTGCATGTAGTGGAGCACGTGCGAGGGGCGGTGCGGCAGCTGCGGCGTGCCGTCGGGCGCGAACGTCTCGACGCGGCGCAGGCCGCTGGAAAAAAGGGCGTCGGTGGCCAGCACGGCGGCGGCGCCGTGGTCGGGATGGCGGCACTCGGGCGCGTTGACGAGCACGATTTCGGGCCGGTAGCGCCGCACCACCTCGACGACGGCCCGCTGGTTTTCGGGCGTCCGCGCGATGTTGCCGTCGGGCATCCCCAGGTTTTCGCGGGCCGCGAGGCCGATGATTTCGGCGGCGGCAACCGCTTCTTCCATGCGGCCCTCGGGCGTGCCCCGGCTGCCGCGCTCGCCCCGCGTAAAATCGACGATGGCGACGCGGTAGCCCTGCCGGGCGAGTTTGCAGACCGTCCCGCCCGCGCACAGCTCCACGTCGTCGGGGTGGGCGGCAAGGGCGAGCACGTCCACGGGGCCGGGGGTGCCGTAGAGCAGCATGGGGGTGGTGGGGTTGTGGGGTGGCGAGGTGGGTGGTGGCGCGCGGAGGCGGGGACGAAAAATAGGGGCCGGGGTGGGCGGGGTTGTTGGGTTGGATGGTTGGTTAGGTGAGGTGGTCGGATGTGAATGGCAGCGGCGGATAAAGCGCAGCCCGTCCATCAGGCACGCCAGCCTGCACCTTTGTAGGGGCGCAATTAATTGCGCCCCTACGGCGCATCGGCGTCACCGGCAGCGCATCGGCGTCACCGGCAGCGCATAGCCCATCGCGCGCGGCAGGCCACAGCCAACACGACCATCAACAAACCAACGAACCCTCCAACGCGCCCCTCCCGAACCTGCAAGGGCGGGGCGCCGTTGCGGGGCACGCACCTTTCGCCCTGCTTTGGAACCGACTCTTTTCCGCGCGCCGCCGCGCCGGCGTCCCGCCCGCCCTCTGCACCCGCCGCGCGAGCGCTACGGCCTCCACGCGCTCCTGTTCGCGCTCACCTTCGTCACCACGACGCTCATGGGCGGCATGTGGGCGCAGCGGATGCTGCTCTACGCCCAGCACGTGTGGTTCACCATTCCCGGCGTCGCCGACGTAGGGCCGGCGTACCTGATGGACGGGCTGCGCTTTTCCATCCCCCTGCTGCTGTTTCTCACCGTCCACGAGTTCGGGCACTACTTCGCCGCGCGCCACCACCGCGTCTCGGCCACGCTGCCGTTTTTCATCCCCGTGCCCTTTGGCATCGGCACGATGGGCGCCGTCATCGCCATCCGCGAGGCGCTGCCTTCGACGCGCAAGCTGTTCGACGTGGGCGCGGCGGGGCCGCTGGCGGGCTTCGTCGTCGCCCTCGGCGCCCTCGTGTGGGGACTTGCCACGCTGCCCGGGCTGGACTACCTCCAGGCCATGCCCGGCCACGAGTGGATTCTGGACTACATCGCCCGGCACGGCGCCTACCCCGCCCACGCGCCCGCCGGCACCGACCCGCTGCGCGTGGGGCCGACGCTGCTGTTCACCTTTCTGGCACGCCTTTTCCCCAACGTGCCGCCCACCTTCGAGCTGTACCACTTTCCCGTCCTGTTCGCCGGCTGGATGGGCCTCTTTTTCACCGCCCTCAACCTGCTGCCCGTGGGCCAGCTCGACGGCGGCCACGTCGTGTACAGCCTGTTCGGGCCGCGCCTGCACGCCCGCATTGCGCGGGCCACGGTGCTGCTGCTGATGCTGTCGGGCGGGGTGGGCACGGCGGCGTACTTCGTGCCCATTTTCGACGGGCTGTACTGGGGCGGCGCGTGGGTGGTGTGGCTGGCGCTGGCAGCGCTGTACGTATTCCTGCTGCGCGCCATGTTCGGGCCGTCGCCGCGCCGCGTGGCGCCCCTGCTGGCCGGGCTGCTGGGGCTGGTGGCGCTGGCCGTGTGGGTGGGGCCGGCGCTGACGCGGTACAGCTACGGCTTCTGGCTCGTGTGGGCGTTTCTGCTCGTGCGCTTTATCCGCGTCGATCACCCGCCCGTTTTGCACCCGCAGCCGCTCACGCCCGCGCGGCGCGTGCTGGGCTACGTGTGCCTGGCCCTGCTCGTGCTCTGCTTCAGCCCCACGCCCCTGCAAGGCGGCTGAGGGTGGCCTTGCGCACCCCCCGGCGCCCGGCGTAACGTCCCCGCTGCACCAGTTTTCCCTCCCATGGCTAAAAAGCAAGAACGCGCCCTCCTGCTCGTCGAGGTGGACGAGAACAGCTACGAGTTCGAGTACACGCGCATCCCCTTCGAGGTGAACGAGCAGTTTTACGAGATAACGGAAAAGATGCACGCGGAGGGCCAGGCCGCCGAGGCCGAAAAGCACCTCACCAGGCTCACGCGCGACTACCCCGAGTTCATAGACGCCCACCACCACCGCGCCCTGCTGCTCGCCTGGCGCGGCGAATCCGAAAAAGCCCTGCTGGCCTGGCAGCAGGCCGTCCAGACCGGCCTCGACGCCCTCCCCGACCTGTTCGTCTTCGGGCGCGACCGCCTCGAATGGGGATGGCTCGACAACCGCCCGTTTCTGCGCGCCTACCACAGCCTCGCCCTCCACCTCGAAGGCCTGGGCATGGAAGGCGAAGCCCTCGCCCGCTACCGCGACCTGCTCGACCTCAACCCCAACGACAACCAGGGCGTGCGCGAACTCGCCATCGGCCTGCTGTTCAGGATGCGCCGCCCCCTCGACGTGCTCGAAATCTGCGACCAGTACCCCGACGACTGGAACGAGGGCGTGCTCTACGGGCGCGTGCTGGCCCTGTTGTGGCTGGGCCGCCGCGACGAGGCGCGCGACGCCCTCGCCCGCGCCTACAAAAGCCTGCCGCTCGTGGCCCGCGAACTCGCCAAACGCACCCACAAGCAGCCCGCCGGACGCCTCGACGGCTACGTCACCGTGGGCGGCGCCGACCAGGCGTACGCGTACTGGGAAAACTATGGCGACCTGTGGAAAAAGGTGCGCGGCGCGACGGCCTTTATCCAGTCGTTCCTGCGCGATGACAAGGCGTAACCGCCCTTTTTGGTCTTTCCCATGAAACTCGCCACCTGGAACGTCAACTCCATCCGCGCCCGCCTCGAAAGGCTGCTGGCCTTTCTCGACCGCGAGGCGCCCGACGTGGTGTGCTTGCAGGAGACGAAAGTGCCCGACGCCGATTTCCCCGCCGACGTGCTGCGCGCGCGGGGCTACGCCGCCGCCCTGCACGGCCAGCGCACCTACAACGGCGTGGCCATTCTGAGCCGCCTGCCCCTCGAAGACGTTCAAACCGGCTTTTCTGGCGACGGCGCGCCCCCCGACCCGCAGGCGCGGCTCGTGGCGGCAACCGTCGAGGGCGTGCGCGTCGTGTCGGCGTATTTCCCCAATGGCGGCGGCGTGGGCTCGGACAAGTGGGCCTACAAACTCGACTGGATGGCCCGCCTGCGCCGCCTGCTCGGCACCCTCGACCCGGGGCAGCCCCTCGCCCTCTGCGGCGACTTCAACGTGGCCCCCGACGACGTGCGCGACGTGGCCTTTCCCGACCAGTGGCAGAACACCGTCCTCACCCACCCCGACGCCCGCGCCGCCCTCGAAGACCTCCGCGCGTGGGGCCTGCTCGACGCCGTCCGCCTGCACCACCACGCCGCCGGCCCCTACACGTGGTGGGACTACCGCAGCCTCGGCTTCGTCCGCAACGACGGCCTGCGCATAGACCACGTGTACGTGACCGAACCCCTCGCCCGCCGCTGCACCGACGCGTACGTGGACCGCGACGAGCGCAAGGGCGAAAAGCCCAGCGACCACGCCCCCGTCGTCGCCGTTTTCGCGTAGCGCTGGCCTGAGTAGCGGGAAACTCCCCCGCTGAAATAGCGGTAACGACCGCAACAGCACGGGACGTTTTCCATGAGCCTTCAAGAGATGAAAAAGGCCGTCAGCCAGATGGCGCCTGCCGAACTGGATGAGTTTGCGGGCTGGCTCGCCGAATACCGCGCGCAGGAATTCGACGCTTGGGACCGGCAGATGGAGGCCGACGCCGCCGCTGGAAAGTTCGATGCCCTTATCCGGCAGGCCCGAGACGAACACCGGGCCGGGCAGACCACCCCGCTGCCGTGAGGCACTACGCCAGTTCGGGTTTCTGGTACCACTACCGCCAATTACCCCCCGACGTGCAGCGGCTGGCCGACAAGAACTTCCGGCTGCTGGCAAACGACCCCTACCACCCGTCGCTGCACTTCAAGAAAATCCACGCGACGCTGTGGTCTGCCCGCATCGGCCTCGAACACCGCGCCGTGGCGACGCCGCAGGACGGAGATTTTCTCTGGCTCTGGATCGGCCCCCACGATGCCTACGACCGCTTGATATGAATGGGTGACTGCGCCACGCGTCCCTCGACGGGCGCAACTTTCGCGGCGGCGTCGCGCTATCTTTCGTCCCGTTCCGCGACCCTCCA
>CBDUCD010000058.1:0-11855 GCA_965365535.1 uncultured Rhodothermales bacterium
CCCAACGAGCCCGGCCCCCGGCAGGCCAACCCGCCCAACGACCGCCGCTTTGCGTTCTCGACCGGCCCGTTCACCATCAACCCGGGCGACGTGCAGGAAATCGTGTTCGGCATCGTGTGGGCAAAGGGCGCCAACAACCTGGCCTCGGTAAGCGCCGTCAAGCGCGCCGACCAGATTGCGCAGCTCGCCTTTGACAACAACTTCGTGCTGCCGCCCACCCCCGACGCCCCGACCGTGTCGGTGGCCGAACTCGACAAGCAGGTGATCCTGTCGTGGGAGTACGGCCCCAACTCGAACAACTTCCGCGAGAAGTACCGGGCGCCCCTCGCCATTACAGGCCAGACGACGTTCTACAACTTCGAGGGCTTCCGCATCTACCAGTACCCCAACGAGACGTTTTCGAGCGACGAGGCAGAGCTGGTCGCTACCTACGACCGCGCCAACGACGTGCTGCTCATCACCGAGCTGGACGACAACGGCCTGCCGGCCATCGTGGCCGAGGGTGGGGATACGGGCACGGAGTACTCGATCTCGTTCGAGAATCTGACCAACTACAAGCAGTACTACTACGGCGTCCAGGCGTACGCCTTCAACCCTGAAACCCAGGTCGAGCGCGTGCTGTCCTCGCCCATGGTCAAGGTCATTGCCACGCCGGCGCCGATAGACTCGTACGCGGGCGGCTCGATCGTGGACGAGACCAACTACCGCGAGGTGCTGGTAGGGGAGGCCCAGCCGGGGACGAAAGGCCAGGGCACCATCCGGGCGCAGATCGAAAACCCCCTCGCCCTCAAGAACGACACGTACGCGGTCGAATTCTACAACTACCCCACGAAGGTAGCGGGCCGGGACACGACGCTGCTGACCTACGACCTGGTGCGGCAGTCGGATGGCAAAAAGCTGCTCGACGGCAAGGCCTTTGCCGACGCCAACGGCGCGGCCCTCCCGCAGGGCGAAAACGTGGTCGTGGTGGATGGACTCCGGTTTACCATCATGGGTCCGGCAGGCGCCGGCTTCGTCAACTTCCTGACGGTTGCCAACGCGAACGGCCCCATTGATCCGCCCGAGTACGCGGCCTTTGCCTTCAACTCGTCGGGCTTTCCGCATCCGACGACCGAAGACCGCCCCGACGGCACCCGGCAGCAGTCGAGCGGGTTGCCCGCCGGCAACGGCTGGGGCATCTTCACCTTTGGCGACCGCTCGACGTATGACCAGTGGTTCAGCCGCGCCACCCGCGACGGGGGCAACTTCTCCGTGATCGGTGAAAATGACTTCGAGTGGCGCTTTGGCGGCACGTCCATCGCCCACGCGGGCTTTTCCGATCCGGCTTACGACGTGACGGTGCCCTTCGAGATCTGGAACATCGGCGTCGGCACGCCCGACGACCCGTCCGACGACTTCCGCATGATTCCGTACATCTGCGAGTCGGATTGCGGCGCGGGCGGCACGGACGGCGTGTTCGACATCGGCGGCGACAGCCCGCTTTCGGGCGGCGCCGACGACCCGATTTCGGACGCCATCTACTGGTACAACCCGCTCGACACGAGCCCGGGGCAGGCCGGCTACAACGCGTATGCCAACGGCGGCACGCCCGACCTCACGGCCCGTGGACCCGAAGTGCTGGCGCGCATCGTGCTGATGGGCTGGAACTTCGGCACGGACAGCTACCCGCAGACGCGGCCCGAGGACGGCACCGTTTTCCGCATCATCACCGCCAAGGTGAACCAGCCGGGGGACAAGTACCTCGTCAAGACGACGGATTACGCGCCGCAGATCGGCGTCGATTCGGTCGAGGTGGCGACGGTGGATCAGATCAACATCGTGCCCAACCCGTACCGCGGCGCGTCGGCCTACGAAACGTCGAACCTGCTCGACAAGGCGCGCTTCGTCAACCTGCCCGACCGGGCCACGATTCGCGTCTTCACCCTCAGCGGCACGCTTATCAAGACCATCGAAAAGAGTGGTCCCGAGCGTTACCTCGATTGGAATCTCGAAACGGATTCCAACCTGCCCATCGCCAGTGGTATGTACCTGATTCACATTCAGGTGCCCACGGCGCAGGGTACCCAGGAAAAGGTGCTCAAGTTTGGCGTCGTCAAGAAGCGCATCCAGCTTGACATCCTCTAATCCGCTAACCGAAAGACATGGAGAACAATAGCATGAAGGCGAAGCTGCTTATATACAGCCTCCTGCTAACAGGTCTGCTGGTAGCGGACGTGCAGGGACAGACCAACCGAAAGGGGACGTCTGGGGCTGATTATCTTCTCATTCCCGTCACGGCGCGCACCGCGTCGCTGGCCACGGGGGCCACGGGCGGACTGTCCAACATGGCGGGCGTCGAGGCGCTGCTGGCGAACCCGGCGGGCCTGATGTCCAACACGGGCACGAACGTGCTGTTTAGCCGCATGGAGTACGTGGCCGACATCGGGGTCAACTACCTCGGCATCGGGCAGCGCTTCGGCAGCAACAACATCGCCCTGACGGTGCAGTCGTGGGACTTTGGCGACATCCCGCTCACGACCGAGGACGCGCCCATCCCGACGGACAACTCGCCGACGTGGACGGCCACGTACCTGACGGCGGGCCTGACGTACGCGCGTCAGTTTACCGACCGCATTTCGGCGGGCGTCACGGCCAAGGTGCTGTCCGAGAAAATCGAAGACACGAACGCCTCGGGCGTCGCCTTCGACGCGGGCATGACGTACGTCGTGGGCGAGTCGGGCTTGCAGTTTGGCGTGAGCCTGAAAAACTTCGGCGCGCAGATGAGCTACGGCGGCAGCGGCCTGGTGCGGCTCGAAAAGCTGGGCAACCAGCAGAACAACACCACGCCCAACGCGGTGCTGATTCAGGGAGCCAACTACGAACTGCCCTCGCTCCTCAACTTCGGCGTGACGTACACGCGTCCGATGGGGGCGGCGTCGGTGACGACGCTGGCCAACTTCCGCTCGAACGCCTTTGCCGAAGACCAGTACTCGCTGGGCCTGGAGCTGGGCTTCCAGAACCTCCTGTACGTGCGCGGCGGCTACCAGTACCAGCAGGACATCGAGACCTCGTTCTACACGGGGGCGAACGTCGGTGCCGGGCTGAACCTGAACCTCAACGGCAGCCCGCTCAGCATTGACTACGCGTACCGCGTGACGCGCCTGTTCGATGGCGGCGTGCAGATGTTCACGGCCAGCTTCACGCTCTGAACCAGCGGGCCTTTTGGTGGTAGCGGGGAGGTCTCAGGTGAGGCCTCCCCGCTTTGCGTCTGTCCAACCCCGATCTCATGTTTTTCCGTGTCGCGGTGCTGGCCACGCTGTGCGGGCTGGCGGCGTGCAAACCCCCGGCGCCCCAGGCGGCGCCCGAAGAATCGCCCTTTCTGAACACCGGAGAGGGCGTGGCCTACGTCGGCGACGCGGCGTGCGCGCAGTGCCACGAAAAGCTGGTTGCCAGCTACCAGACGCACGGCATGGCGCAGTCGTACTACCCGCTTACCGCCGGCAACGCCGTCGAGGCGTGGCCCGGCACGCCCGTTTATCACAGGGGTACCAACCTGTATTACCGTGCCTACCGGGCAAACGGCAAATACTACCAGGAAGAGTACCGCATGGAAGGAGGCCGAAAGACGCACGAACTGGTGCGTGAGATGAAATACGTGATGGGCAGTGGGTCGGCGGCGCGCACGTATTTCGACGAGGAGAATGCGTGGTACCACCAGCTACCGCTTTCGTGGTACACGCAGGAAAAGAAGTGGGATTTCAGCCCCGGTTATCGGCAGGCGAATGCGCGTTTCGACCGGCTCGTGCCCACGCGCTGCATGACGTGCCACAACGCCTATCCCGACGCGGTGCCGTTTACCGAGGGCAAGTACACGCGCGTACCGCAGGGCATCTCGTGCGAGCGCTGCCACGGGCCGGGCGCGCTCCACGTAGAAGAACGCCTCGCCTCGCCCGACGTGGAGGGGGTGGACTACACCATCGTCAACCCCGAGCACCTGCCGTTTGCGCGCCGCATGGACGTGTGCGGGCAGTGCCACCTGCAATCTGCCGTGTCGCTGCTGCGCGAGGGGCAGGACGCCTTCAGCTTCCGCCCCGGCATGGCGCTCGACGCGTACCAGTCGCTGTACGCCGTCGCGGGCAAGGAGGACGAGGGGCGCATCCGCGTCATCTCGCACAGCGAGCGGATGCAGCGCAGCGCCTGCTTCGTGGCCTCCCGGACGATGGACTGCGTGACGTGCCACGATCCGCACGAGGGCTTCCGCGACAAGGGGCCGGCGTATTTCAACGATACGTGCCTGGGCTGCCACGCGCCCGCCGCCCTCGAAGCGCGGTTTGCGGGCACGCCGGCGGCGCCCGACCACCAGCCACAAAGCAACTGCACGGGCTGCCACATGCCCAAAGTGTCGGCGGTCGAGGCGCCGCATTCGTCTTTCACGGATCACTGGATTCGCGTCGTCAAAAGCGTGCCCGCGCCGCCCGATGCGCCCCGCGCCGACGTGGAACTCGTCCCCTATTTCGCCCGCGACCAGCAGCCCGACCGCGCTGCCGCCCTCTACGCGGGCATGGCCTACGTCGTGTACGGGCAGCAGCAGGGCAGCCGGCAGGCGCTCGAAAAAGGCGCGCGCCAGCTCGAAAAGGCGCTGGAAGGGGAGGAGGGGGCCGGCGAGGCGTACTACCTGCTCGGCTTTGCCCGCTACCAGCTGGGCGAGGTGCGGGCAGCGCTGCCCGCCCTCGAAAAGGCCCGCGCCCTGGGGCCGCGCGTCCCCGAGCGGCTCAACACGCTGGCCCTCGCCTACGAGGCGACAGGCGCGGCGCCGGGCCAGGTGCTGCCGCTTTACGAAGAAGCGCTGCGCATCCAGCCCGCGCTGGCCGAGGTGCGCGTCAACTACGGGCGGTACCTGGAAAAGGTGGGCCGCCTCGACGCCGCCGCCGCGCAGTACGACGCCGCCCGCCGCGAGCGCCCGTGGCTCGAAACGGCCTACTACAACCTGGGCACGCTGCGCCTGCAACAGGGCGATGCCGCCGGCGCCGAAGCCCTGCTGCAACAGGCCGTCGAACTCGACCCCGACAACGCGCAGGCCCGGGGCAACCTGGGGCTGCTGCTGGCGGGCACGGGCCGCGCCGCCCAGGCCCGCGTGCAGTTCGAGGCCGCCCTCCGGGCCGACTCGAGCAGCATCGTGGCGCTGGGCAACCTGGGCACGTTCTACCTCAACGAGGGCCAGCCCGACCGCGCCCGCCCCCTGCTCGAAAAGGCCGTTGCCCGCAACCCCGCCTTTCTCGACGGGCTCGTCAACCTGGCGATTCTGCACCTCCAGCAGGGCCGGGCCGCCGAGGCCGGCGATTACGCCCGCCGCGTGCTGCTCATCAACCCCGACGAGCCGCGCGCCCGCCAGATTCTGGCCGTGCTGGGCGGCTGACCCTTTCCGACGCTCCATCCCCCCGCGCCTGTGGACGAGCCTGCCCGCGTACCCCTCCTGTTCCGCCACCACCCGCCCGAAGTGCTGTGCCAGCGCGCCCAGGCGTTTTACGACGAGATGAACCGGCGGCGCACCGTGCGCGACTTCTCGCCGGCGCCCGTGCCGCGCAGCGTCATCGAAGACGCCGTGCGCGCGGCGGGCACGGCGCCCAGCGGCGCGCACCAGCAGCCGTGGCACTTCGTCGTCGTCGGCGATGGGGCCGTCAAGCGGGAAATCCGGCGGGCGGCGGAAAAAGAGGAGCGGGCCTTTTACGAAGGGCGGGCGCCCCGGGCGTGGCTCGACGCCCTCGCGCCCCTCGGCACCGACGCCGACAAGCCGTTTCTCGAAACCGCCCCGTACCTGATCGCCATTTTCGCCCGGCGCTATGGCGTGGGCGCGGACGGCACGCGGCAGAAACACTATTACGTGAGCGAGTCCGTGGGCATTGCCACGGGTTTTCTCATCGCCGCGCTGCACCACGCCGGGCTGGCCACGCTGACGCACACGCCCAGCCCGATGGGATTTCTCGGCGAAATCCTGGGCCGTCCCGCCAGTGAGCACCCGTTTCTGCTGCTCGTGGTGGGCTATCCCGCGCCCGGCGCGACCGTGCCCGACCTCCACCGGAAAACCCTGGCAGAGATTGCCACGTTTGTCTGATTGCGGGAAACTTCCCCTTTTCGTTACTATAAGCCGAAACGGAAAAGCGCTTCCCGGGGGTACCGTCCCCCCATTCACTGCAAAACACACAACCCGAACACCACATGAAAACCCTCCGTCCCCTGCTCGTCGTGAGCGCGCTGGCCCTGGCTGCGTGGCCGCTTCAGGCGCAGGATATGTCTTCCCATGCCGACTCCTCCATGCACGCCGGGCACGGGATGCACGGCGCCATGCCCGACACCTCCAACACCCTCATCAGCGTGCTGCGCGCCCAGGGCGTTTTCGGGACGCTGCTCAAAGCCATTGACGCCGCCGGGCTGACCGAAACCCTCATGGGCCCCGGCCCCTTCACCCTTTTCGCGCCCACCGACGCGGCCTTCAACAGCCTGGACAAGGGCGCCGTCGAAAAGCTGCTGATGCCCCAGAACCAGCGCCAGCTCAAGGCGCTGCTCCAGTACCACGTGGTGCAGGGCGAGCGCTTCACGGCGCGCGAGTTGCAGGGCCGCGCCGGCATCTTCAACTACGAGCTGCACACGCTGGGCGGCAGCCTCGCCATTTCGAGCGCCCAGCAGGGCGTCTTTATCGGCGGCGCCACCGTTTCGCGGCCCGACATCGGCGCCTCCAATGGCGTCATCCACGTCATGAGCGGCGTCATCATCCCGCCCTCGATGAACGACCAGCTCAAAAACAACTGACGCCTCTGATCGAGGCGCGACCGGGGCGGCTCCCTTTGGAGCCGCCCCTTTTTCTTTGCCACCATGCCAGCCGATCAGGACTTTTTCAGCCGCGTGTGGGAGGTCGTGGCCCGCATTCCCGAGGGGCGCGTGACGACGTACGGACACATTGCCCGGGCCGTGGGCGCGGCAGGCGCGGCGCGGACCGTCGGGTGGGCGCTGAAAGCCGCAGCCCTCTCGGGCCTGCCCTGCCACCGCGTCGTCAACCGGCGCGGGGCGCTGTCGGGGCGGATGCACTTCGAGGGGCCTTTCGTGATGGAAGAGCGCCTGCGCAGCGAAGGCGTCGGCTTCGACGATGAGGGCAACGTGCTACTCGAAAACCACCTCTGGACGCCCTGAAGGCGTTTTGCACCCCCTCCGATGGTGAAGGCCGGGCGAAAAGGGGCAATTGTGTAAGCCCTTTCATTTTGGCTCTTGACGCCGCGAAAACCGTTTGGTAACATGCTGCCCTTGTAAGCGCTTACACACTTTTCGCCGCCGGGCTTGAGCGTCACCATCTACGATATCGCGCAGCGCGCCGAGGTGTCCATTGCGACGGTTTCGCGCGTGTTCAACGACAACCCGCGCGTGTCGCAGGAGACGCGGCAGCGGGTGCAGCGCGTGGCCAAGTCCATGGGCTACCGCCCGCACGCGATGGCGCAGGGCCTGGCCCGCCGCACGACCAGCCTCGTCGCCGCCGTCATCCCCGTGCTGACGAACTACTTCTACATGGAGTCGCTGCGGGGCGTGCAGGATGCCCTGGCCGATACGGACTTCGACCTCATCGTCTATTCGGCGACGACGCCCGAGGCGGCAGACGGGCAGCTTTTCCGCGCCCTCCAGCGGGGCCGCTCCGAGGGCCTGCTCGTCTTCTCGACGCC
This sequence comes from uncultured Rhodothermales bacterium, assembly GCA_965365535.1. Taxonomy (GTDB): domain Bacteria; phylum Bacteroidota; class Rhodothermia; order Rhodothermales; family BA12; genus CBDUCD01. The sequence continues at coordinate 7,686 of CBDUCD010000058.1, forward strand.
GCTCAACGAGGAGCGCCACCGCCGCCTCGACGCCTCGCGCCAGCCCATCGTGCTCGTGGACGCCGAGGACGCCCGCTTCGACTCGATTCTCGTGGACAACAGGGAGGGCGGCGTGCGCGCCACGCGGCACCTCATCGAACAGGGCTACCGCCGCATTGCCCACATCACCGTTTTCCCCGAGCCGCCGCCCGCGCGGGCGCGGCGCGAGGGCTACGAAAAGGTGATGGCCGAGGCCGGGCGCGCGCCCCTCATCGTCGCCTCCGACCGGCGCCCCTACGGGTTCTGCGAGGAGTCGGGCTACGAGGCCATGCGCACCCTCATCGCCCGCGCCGACCGCCCCGACGCCGTGTTCGTGGCCTCGGACGTGCAGGCCCTCGGCGCCCTTACCGCCCTCCAGGAAGCCGGCCTCGACGCCCCCGCCGACGTGGCGCTCGTGGGCTTCGACGACGTGAAGGTGAGCGCCTTTGCCCGCCTGACCACGCTGCGGCAGCCCATGTACGAGATGGGCGTGCTGGCCGTCGAGCGCCTGTTGCAGCGCCTTGCCGACCCGGCCCTCGCGCCGGAGCGCTACCTGTTTACCCCCGAACTCGTCTGCCGCCGTTCCAGCGGCGCAGCCCACTGAACATGGCAAGCCTTCAATCCTCCTCACGACGCATGAAAATGCCCTATCTAGGCGCCCTGCTGGCGCTGCTGCTACTCGTACCCGCCGCGTGGGCGCAGACGGGCAAAATCCAGGGCCGCGTCGTGGACGAGGCCGGCGAAGGGCTGCCGGGCGTCAACGTCCTCATAGACGGCACGACGCAGGGCACGGCGACCGACATCAACGGGCGCTACGTCATTATCGGCGTGCGGCCCGGCACGTACAACGTCGTGGCCTCCTTTATCGGCTTCACCACGCAGCGCGTCGAGGGCGTGCGCGTGCAGATAGACCTGACGACGACGATTGACTTCACGCTGCGCGAGGAAGTGATCCAGGGCGACGAAGTCGTCGTGACCGCCGAGCGCGCCCTCGTGCAGCGCGACCTGACGGCGACGACCGCCGTCGTGGGCGCCGAAGAACTCGAAGCCCTGCCCGTCGAAAACTTCCAGGACGTGGTCAACCTGCAGGCGGGCGTCGTCAACGGCCACTTCCGCGGCGGGCGGCTGGGCGAGGTGGGCTACTGGGTAGATGGCCTGCCCGTCTCCGACGTGTTCAACGGCGGGCTGGGCGTGGCCATCGAAAACGAAATGGTGCAGGAGCTTCAGGTGGTCACGGGCGCCTTCAACGCCGAGTACGGGCAGGCCCTCTCGGGCATCGTCAACGTTGTCACGAAAGATGGCGACAACACGTTTTCGGGTTCGGTTTCGGGCTTCGCGGGCGACTACCTGAGCACGCACAAAGACATCTTTCCCGAGATTGACCGCTTCTCGGCCACAAGCGTGCGCAACGCCGAGGGCAGCCTCAGCGGCCCCATCCTCAAAGACCGGCTGTGGTTTTTCGCCACGGGCCGCTATTTCGGCAACGACGGCTACATCGGCGCCCGCAACGTGTTTGCGGCGCGCGACGTGGGCTACGACGCCACGGGCCGGCTGGCCCTCGTCAACCCCGGCGGCTCGGGCGACTCGAGCTTCGTGCCCCTCAGTCCGTACGAAAAGCTCTCGGGCCAGGCCAAGCTGACGCTGCGCCTGACGCGCAACCTGCGCGTGTCGGGCAACATCATCGCCTCGCAGGAAGACTCGCGCGACGGCTCGTACAGCCTGCTGCTTTTCCCGGGCAACCGGCTGCACTACCGCAACAACGCCCGCACGACGTACAGCAAGTTTACCCACACGCTTTCCAACCGGACGTTCTACGACCTGGGCGTCACCAACACCTACAGCACGTATCGCCAGTTCTTGTTCGACAAGTTCGACGACCCGCGCTACGTGGACAACGACCTCTCGGGCGGGGCGGGGCAGTTCTCGACCACCGTGTCGGGCTTTTTGCCCGGCGGCACCAACAACAGCCGCTTTTCGCGCTCGACGAATACGTGGCTCGCCAAAGCCGACCTGACGAGCCAGGTGACGCAGAGCAACCTGATGAAGGCGGGCGTCGAGGTGCGCCGCCACCAGCTTCGCTTCAACGACGACTACACGACCGTTGTCGAGGACGACGCCACGGGCCAGCGCCAGGACGTGTTTCTCTCGACGGGCGGGCGCTACGACTACAGCCCGACGGAGTTTGCCACGTACGTGCAGGACAAGGTGGAGCTGGGCGGCCTCATCATCAACGTCGGGCTGCGCTTCGACTATTTCAGCTCGAATGGCTACGTGCTGCGCAACCGCACCGACCCCGACGCCGTGTTCGCCGGCAACCGCCTGGCCGACGCCGAGTGCGGCGCGTACGTCTGCGACAAGTATTTCGAGAAGGCAGGGGCCAAGTCGCAGGTCAGCCCGCGCCTGGGCGTGGCGTTTCCCATCACGCAGGGCGGCGTCATCCACTTCTCGTACGGCCACTTTTTCCAGACGCCCAACTTCGAGTATCTGTACCAGAACCCGCGCTTCCAGCTGGGCACGGGCGGCTCGGGCCTCGTCGGGCTTTTCGGCAACGCCAACCTCAAACCCGAGCAGACCATTTCGGGCGAGATCGGGCTGAAGCAGGAGCTGACGAGCACGTCGGTCGTCGAGCTGACGGCGTACTACCGCGACATCCGCAACCTGACGGGCACGGCCACGGCGCCTATCGAGGTCGAGGGGTCGGGGGCGCGCTACGGGCTGCTCCAGAACTCCGACTTCGGCTTTGTGCGCGGCGTCATCCTGCGCTTCGACCAGCGGCTGGGCGCCGACTTTTTCGCGGGCGTGGACTACACGTTCCAGATCGCGCGCTCCAACTCCAGCGACCCCTCGCAGGTCTATAACGCCGCCGCCGCCAAGCAGGAACTCGAAAAAGTCATCGGCCCGACCAACTGGGATCAGCGCCACACGGTGAATGTGAGCGCGTCCTACAACAGCGGCGGGCGCTGGGGCTTTGGCGTCATTGGCAACGTGGGGTCGGGCTCGCCCTACACGCCCGTCGAGATTCCCTCGATCACGGGGCGCCCCGTGCCCTCGACCGTCGTGTTCAATACGGAGACCAAGCCGCTTACCTACAACCTCGACCTGACGGCCTACCGCAACCTGAAGCTGGGCCGCGCCAACGTGCAGGTGTTCACCAAGATTGACAACGTGTTCGACACCGAGAACGAGTACGGCGTCTTTGGCGACACGGGGCGGGCGAGCTATTCGCTCCAGAAAGAACTCGACGCCCGCAACTTCGTCGGCGACACGCGCCTGCTCGACCGCTGGTACGCGCAGCCCTACAACTACGCCGCGCCGCGCCGCGTGGTGCTGGGCCTCACCGTCAACTTCTAAAAGGCAACTTCTAAAAAGCGCCGGGGGCCGCGCCTCCGTTTTCCTCCCCTTCGATTATGAATCGTACCCTGGCTTACCGACTGGCGCTCTGGGCGCTCGGCTTCGTGGTGGTGGCTACGGGCCTCGTGCCCGGCGCGGCCCACGCGCAGCGCCGCGACGAGCTGCTGCCGTTCCTGTTCGACCCGACGTACTTCTCGCGCCGCGAGGCCGAGAAAAAGGCCATCCTCGACGGCAACGAGGTCGCCATCACGTACTTCAACTCGGGCCTGCTCGCGGGCGTGGGCGAGGTGCGCGGCAACTGGCCGAAAGGCTCCAACGACTACTACGTGGGCGACGTGCTGCCCGTGGTGGGCCTCGAAGTGCCCATTGACCTCGACGGCGACGGGCGCCCCGACACGCTCGTGCAGCACGTCGTGACGGTGCGCGGGCCGCGCGCGGGCACCAACTCGCCCCCCGGCGACCCCAACACGTTCTGGGGCTTCGAGGCCAAGCCCGGCTTTGCCTCCAACGAGGTGCGCCCCGAAACGGGCAAGCGCAACGACAAGCCCGCCCTTTCCACCGACCCGCTGACGTGGCCCGCCTTCTGGCCCGACCAGCCGCAGTGGATTGACCCGGCCACGGGGCGCCCGCAGTGGAACGGCTTTTTCGGACGCGGCATCCGCAACGCCGACCTGGAGACGTACTACTGGATGGACGACCAGAACGACGCCGAGCTGTTCCAGCAGTACCAGTTCCGCCCCGACTCCACCGACCTGTCGCGGCGCGGGCAGGGGCTCGCCGTCAAGGTGCGCGCCTTGCAGT
>CBDUCD010000059.1:0-11826 GCA_965365535.1 uncultured Rhodothermales bacterium
ACCACGGGCCCGCGACGAATGACAAACCGCCCGGCCGCGCTGAACCTGCCCGCGCCTGGCGGGTTGGCGGCGCCTGTCGCGCTTGCCCCTTTTCGCCATGCCCACCCGTTACCTACTCGACTTCGAGAAGCCCGTCCAGGAGCTGGAAAGCAAGCTCGACGAGATGCGCGCCCTCGACCTCGCCACGCCCGAGCTCGACCTGTCGCCCGAGATCCGGGCGCTCGAAAAGCGCGTCGAGGAGCTGCGCCGCAGCATCTACCGCAACCTCACGCGGTGGCAGCGCGTCCAGATTGCCCGCCACCCCCTCCGGCCCTACACGCTCGACTACGCGGACGCGCTCACGACGGGCTTTTTCGAACTCCACGGCGACCGCCTTTTCGGCGACGACCCGGCGGTCGTGGGCGGGCTGGCGCGCTTCATGGGCAGCCGATGGGACTACCGCGACCGGACAGTCATGCTGATCGGCCACCAGAAAGGGCGCGACACCAAAAGCCGCAAGCTGCGCCGCTTCGGGATGCCCAACCCCGAAGGCTACCGCAAGGCGCTCCGCCTGATGAAAATGGCCGCCAAGTTCGGCAAACCCGTCGTGACGCTGCTCGACACGCCGGGCGCGTACCCGGGGCTGGAAGCCGAAGAACGCGGGCAGGCCGAGGCGATTGCCAAAAACCTGCTCGAGATGGCCCGCCTGCCCGTGCCCATCGTCGTCGTCGTCATCGGCGAGGGCGCCTCGGGCGGCGCGCTGGGGCTGGGCGTGGGCGACCGCATCCTGATGCTCGAAAACGCCTGGTACTCGGTTATCTCGCCCGAGTCGTGCTCGTCTATCCTGTGGCGCTCGTGGGACTTCAAGGAGGACGCCGCGCGCGCCCTCAAACTCACGGCGCCCGACCTTGCCCAAGTCGGCGTCATTGACGAGACGATTCCCGAGCCCATCGGCGGCGCCCACCACGACACGCAGGCGACGTTCGACGCCGTGGGACGGGCCATCGCCCGCGCCCTGGCGGCCCTCGAAACCGTGCCCGTCCCCGACCTGCTCGACGCGCGCCTCGCCAAGTTCGACGCGATGGGCGCCTACGCAGGGGGCCGCCCCGCGCCCGTCGTGGCAGGCTGACTCCGGGCGATTACAGCGAGGGCAGCAGCGCCGTCAGCGTGGTGGCGAGGGCCTGGTAGGCGCGGGCGCGGGCCTGCCGCACGTCGGCCTCGGACTTGTCGAAGTGGCCCGCCACGGCTTTCAGGAGGTGGCACGGCAGCCCGTAGGTGGCCGTCACGAAGGCGACGGCGTAGCCCGCCGTGTCGCTGGCCTGGGCCAGGCGGCTCCAGTAGGCGCGGTTGCTGTCCTCGTCGGGCAGGTGGTTCTGCGTGACGAGTGTGATGGTGGGGAGGGCGCCGAAAGGCGTGTCGAGCGGCATCCGCGGGTAGCGCGGCGCCGCCATCTCGATGCGGTCGCCTTCGAGCACCTGGGCCACGCCCACCACGGCGCCCGTCTCCAGGTCGGGCGTGAGGGCCGTGCAGGTGCCCGCGTGGACCACGCGCGCCAGGGGCAGCGTGCCCGAAAAGTGGCGCAGCAGCCGCTCCGTATTGAGCGTCGTCTTGATGAGGCCCGAGCCGGTGATGGAGACGAGCACGCGGCTGTCGTACAGGGCGTCGCCCGGAGCGAGGTCTTCAAAGCGGCCCCGTTCGTAGTTTTGCAGAAAAGGCGCAGCTTCGTCCTGGCTGCTAAACACGAGGGCAATCATACGGGTAGTGGCGTTGTGCGGAACAGGCGCCGGCTGCCGGGCGCCCCGCGCCCTTTTCCTGCCAACCGACTTCCATGAAGATAACCGAACACCTCGCCCGCGCCACCGAGCCGCTGGTCTCCTACGAGATCATCCCGCCCCGGCGCGGCGGCTCCATCCACGACGTCATGCGGACGGTCGAGCAGCTCGCGCGCTTCGAGCCGCCTTTCATTGACGTGACGAGCCACGCCGCCCAGGTGTATTTCGAGGAGCTGCCCGACGGCACGCTGCGCCGCCACACTAAGCGCAAGCGGCCCGGCACCATCGGGCTGTGCGCCGCCATCAAGGGGCGCTTCGGCATCGAGGCGGTGCCGCACCTGCTGTGCTCGGGCTTCACGCGCGAGGAAACCGAGGACGCCCTGATCGAACTCAACTTTCTGGGCATCCACAACGTGATGGCGCTGCGCGGCGACGACCTGGGCTTCGAGAAACCCGACCGCCCCGACCGCTCGCGCAACGATGGCGCCGCCGCCCTGACGGCGCAGATCGCGGCCATGAACCGGGGCGAGTACCTCGAAAAACTCCTCGACGCCGCCCCCACCGACTTCTGCATCGGCGTGGCGGGCTACCCCGAAAAACACTTTGCCTCGCCCAACATGGCGTGGGACGTGCTGAACCTCAAGCGCAAGGTGGACGCGGGCGCCCACTACGTCGTCACGCAGATGTTTTTCGACACGGCGCACTATACCGCTTTCGTCGCGCGCTGCCGCAGCGTCGGCATCGAGGTGCCCATCGTGCCGGGCCTCAAAATCCTGACTTCGCGCAAGCAGCTCACGAGCATCCCGCGCACCTTCCACGTCGAGATCCCCGAAGCCCTTGCCGCCGAAATCGAAGCCGCCCGCGACGAGCACGTGCGCGAAATCGGCGTCCGCTGGGCCATCGCGCAGTGCGAGGAACTCATCGAGGCGGGGGCGCCGGGGCTGCACTTCTACATTTTGCAGGATGCCTCGCATGTGACGCAGGTGGTGGAGGCGCTGCGCCGGATGGCGTAGCCTCCGAGAATGAAAAAGGCCCCGGAAGCTGGCAAAACCTCCGGGGCCTGGAAAGAGTGGCAAGCGTCAGTGCCACACGTCGCGGCCGGGGTCTTTGCTGCGCACGACGGTGTCTTTGTGCTTGATGAGCGAGCGGCGGATGCGATCCACGCACCGGTCCACGGCCACCTCCAGGCTCTGCGCCGACTCGGCGACGTGGAACTCCTGCCCGGGCACGCTGACGGTCACCTCGGCCCTTTTGTCCAGTCCCTCTTCGGTAAGCACCACGCGCGCCGCCTCGATGCGGCGGTGGACGCGGCTGAGGCGGTCGAGCTCCTCCTGCGCGTAGCGCCGGTGGTAGTCCGAAGCGTCGGTGTGGCGGACGGTGATCTGCGTTTGCATAAGGCCGTTGGGGTTTGGATGGGACAGAAAAGCCGGGGTGCCCCGGCAGCAGGTGGCCTCGGATGGCCGCGCAGGGGGCAGGGGCGTCAGCCGCCCGGCCACAGGCGCAGGTAGTGGTCCTCGCGCGCGTGCATGGCCTGGCGCTCGTCGTCCGTCGCGTCGTCGTAGCCCGTGAGGTGGAGCAGGCCGTGGATCGCGTAGCGCGCGGCCTCTCTCTCGAACGTCGTCCCGAACTCGGCGTGTCGCTCCATCGCGGTGTCTAAGTCCACATAGACTTCACCCTCGATAGGGCCTGTCGTTCCTTCGCCCAGCGAAAAAGAAAGCACGTCGGTGGGGTAGTCGTGCCCCAGAAAATCGCGGTTGAGGGCGTGGACGGTTTCGCGGCTGGCGAGGACGACGGTGATTTCGCCCGCGTGCGCGCCTTCGCCCCCCAGCACGGCGCGCAGCACGCGGGCCAGCGCTGCCTCGTCGAGGCCGAGTGACGGGTGTTCGGTGGCAACCGTGAGGGCGTCGCTGTCCATGCCGCGCCGTCAGCCCAGGTCGTTGAACAGCGTTTCCGTCATCGAAAGGGCGACGCTGCTCATGACGAGTTCGGGCGGGAGGGCCGTGAAGTCGGTCGAGAGCAGGCGCTCGTCCACCTGCGCGTAAAGCGAGCAGCCCGCCTCGCGCTCGACGACGAGGCCGCTGGTGACGCCGCCGCGACGGGCCACGAAAATCACCTCGCCCAGCTCGGCGGACGCCAGCACGCCCGTGCAGCCCTGAAGCTGCAAAAACGACGCGGGCGCGTAAACCGACACCAGGTTGGCGGGCTGGCTGGCCAGGGCAGCCGGCATCTCCAGGCCCGTCCGGATTTCGAGCGACAGCTTGCGGCCCGTCTCGGCGTCGCGCAACTCGAAGCGGTGGAGCGGGCCGTCGGTGGTGCAAGGCACGCCCAGCACTTCGGCAATGCGGGCGAGGTCGTCGGGGCTGAAGTCGAAAGCCATCTGCTGCGGTGGGTTGCGGCGCAGCGGTGCGCCTGCGCCGAAGCTACGGCGCAAAGCAGCGGTTGCACAACGCGTAAAGGAGAGGAGGCGCCGCGGTCCTCGGACGGCGCCTCCTCCGTTTGTACCTGTTAGAACGGCAGCAGCCGGATGGCCTGGGCCACCGAGGCGCCCGGCTGCGCAGGCTGCGCGGGCACGAGTGGCAGCGCGGAGGGCGCGGCGGCAGGCGCGGCGGCGCGCGGCGCCTCGAAGCGCTCCGTCGGCGCCTCGTCGGCGGGGCGGAACGTCGGGTCGCACGAGACGACGTTGCGGGCGTGGACGCCCTTCGGCCCGTCCACGAGTTCAAACTCGACGGGCTCGTCGGTGTGGAGCGTGCGGAACCGGTGCTCCGATTCGATGGCGGTGTAGTGGACGAAAATGTCCGCGCCGCCGCTGGGGTCCTGGATGAATCCGTAGCCTTTCTTGGCGTCGAACCACTTGACCGTGCTGGTCTGCTTCATGGGTGATACTCTCCCGCCCGGTACACGGGGCCATGCACGAGGGCGATTAACTGAAAAAAATGCCCCGGGATTTTAGGAATGTATGACCAATAGTGCAACTGCGCGGGCGCAAAAAAGGGCCGTTAGAAAAAAGTTCGACGCCACCGCCGCCTTGCCCGTCGGCCCTGAAACGCCGTGGGGACGTGCCGCGGCACGGCCCCACACGCCCGGGATGGCCCGGCGCCGCGTTACTGCGAATCGGCGGGGGCGGTGGGGCGGGGGGTGAGGCCCATGATCTGGCGGGCGCGGTCGGCCTGGGCGCGCGCGTCGGCGGGGGTGATCTGGAACGTCGAGTCGCCGGCGGCGCGGGCGGCGCGGTTCGAGAACTGGGCCGCCTCGTCGAAAAGCCCGGCGCCGATGTAGCTGTACAGCACGACCGAGGCAAGGCGCTCGGCGTTCGGGTCGCGGGCTTCGACGAGGGCGAGGGCAAAGGGTTCGGCGCGGTCGAGAATGGCCTTTGCCTTTTCCAGGTCGCCCGCGAGCAGGTAGGCGCGCGTCAGGTAGGTAAACGACGTGGCGTCGCCGGGGATGGTCTCGAAGGGCACTTTCTGCATCAAGAAGTCGAGCAGGCGGCGGGCGTCGGCGGATCGGCCCTCGTTCACGAGCGACTCGGCCACGCTCGAGAAGATGTTGCGGTAGTTGTCCACCATCCGGCGGATGTTCTCGTCGAAATAGACGCCCGGGTCGTCGAGCCCGCGGAAGCGGAAGTTCATCAGGTTGGCGTCCGTGAGGCCGGGCACCACGCGGCCCTGCGGCTCGTCGTGTTTGATGGGCACGACGCGGTAAGCCTGCCCTTCAAGCTGGAAAAAGTTTTGCAGGTCGAGCTGCCCGTCGGGGCTGACGGTCACGGCGAAATAGACGGGGCGCGTCCAGTTCTGCTGCGCATTGGTCTGCAAAATGTTGAGCGCGACGATGTCGTTGGGGTAGAGCGCGTACTGATCCTGCCCGATGGGGCGGCCCTTCAGCGTCCACGTCATCGGGCTTTCAAGCGTGGCGCCCGGCTCGGCGCGCGCCATCCCGATGGACTGCTGCATCTCGTTCTGCTGCGCCAGCGCGTCCACGTTTACGGGCAGCTGCACCTCGCGCGGCTGCCACAGGCTGGGCGCGATGTCGTCTATGCGCTCGTCGGGGATGGAGATGGGCAGGGGCGCCGACTGGCGCGACGCCTGGTTTTTGAGCTGCCGCACGTACCACGGCGTCTGCAGAAGCGACAGGTTGGCCACGCGCACGTCCGTCCGCTCGCGCTCGACCTCCTGCAAGTACCAGAGCGGAAACGTGTCGTTGTCGCCGTTCGTGAACAGGATGCCGTTGGGGGCCACGCTGTTGAGCATGTTGTAGGCGTAGTCGGGCGCCACGTACTGCCCCGACCGGTCGTGGTCGGCGTAGTTCTCGACCAGCATCCAGCCGGGCACGGCGGCAAAGGCGAGGGCGGCCACGGCCAGCCCGGCGGTCCGCATCTGCTGCTCGGTCGCGTTTTTGAGGGCGCCGGCCACCATCTCCATCAAACCCGAGGCGCCGATGCCGATCCAGAAGGCAAAGGCGAAAAAGGACGCCACGTACGAATAGTCGCGCTCGCGGGGCTGGAGGGGCGGCTGGTTGAGGTAGATGATGATGCCCACGCCCGTGATGAGAAACAGCACGAGCACGCTGAAAGCCCGCCGCCCGTCGCGGGTAAAGTGGTACACCATGCCGACGAGTCCCAGCAGCAGGGGCAGCGCGAAGTAGCCGTTGCGGCTGTCCTTTTCGCTGGGCGTCTGGAGAAAGGGCTGCCGGTTGGGGATGCCCCGGTCAATAAAGCCCACGCCCGTAATGATGGGCGCGTTCTGCACGTCGGAATCCTTGCCGATAAACTGCCAGCCGAAGTAGCGCCAGTACATGAAGCCGAGCTGGTAGCCCGTGAAAAAGTCCCAGTCCGAGTCGTACTGGGCGTACACGCGGGCGTGGATGGGGTCGGGGCTCCAGCGGCGCGGAAACGACACCTCGCGCCCGCCCACGCGGCCCGTGGCGTTTTCGTACGTCTGCCCTTTCACGAGGGGCGTCTGGCCGTACTGCTCGCGCTTGAGGTAGCTCACAATCGCTTCCGCCGTCTCGGGGTCGTTCTCGTCAATGGGCGGGTTGGCGGCGCTGCGGATGAAAATGACGCCGTACGTCGAGTATCCCAGCAGCAGAAACGTCACGCACAGCATGACGAGGTTGAGCGCGGGCATCCCCTTTTTCTGCGTCCACCACACGCCCGCCGCCACGAGCGCGACGACGACGAACAGGAAAAACAGCGGCGACCCGAACGCGCCCGCCATCGAAGGCAGCACCTGCACGATGCCGGGGTACACGAACAGGAACACCGCCGACGACACGGCGGCGGCGGCCAGCAATCCCAGAAAACGCTGCCCGTTCGACCACGCGGGGCGGTCGTACTCGGTAAAGAAAAAGATGAGCGCGATGAAAAAGACCGCCAGCAGGTTGAGCAGGTGCACGCCGATGGCCAGCCCGAACAGGTACGCGATGAGGATGAGGTAGCGGTTGGACTGCAAGCTGAACGGGTGCGCCTCGCCCCCTGCCAGCCGCGCCTCCTCGACGCGCGCGCCCTCGCTCCACTTGAGAATCAGCCAGACGACGAGGGCCGTGAACAGCATCGAACCGGCGTACACCTCGGCCTCGACGGCGTTGAACCAGAAGGAATCCGTGACGGCAAAGGTGCACGCGCCGATTACGCCGCCCGCGAGCGCCACGATTTCCTGGAAGCCCGTCCGCACGGTGCCCGTTTCCACGTCGCCCTCCTGCCACTGCCGCACCAGTTGCACGATGATGAGGTGCGTCAGCAGAACCGTGCCCGCACTTGAAAAAACCGACACCAGGTTGACGGCAAGCGCCACGTAAGGGGTCGGCACGAACATCGAGAACAGCCGCCCGACGAGCATGAAAAACGGCGCCCCCGGTGGGTGCGACACCTGAAGCCCGTGCGCGATGGCGATAAACTCGCCGCAGTCCCAGAACGACGCCGTCGGCGCGACCGTGAGCAGGTAGATGACGAGGGCGTAGAGGAAAACCAGAGCGGCGACAGTGCGGCTCGTGCGGGGCCAGTTCATGCGGATGGGGCAGGGGGGCGGAAAAAAAGATCGCGCTGCAACGCAGCCGTAACGGGCAGGTTGCTCCTTTCGTGCGCCTCCGGGGACGGGGGCGCTACCAGCCGGCGAGGGCGGCGCCGTTGGTCTCGATTACGCGGCGGTAGAAGAGGCCACTTTCCTTTACCGTCCGGTCGAGCGTGTCGCGGTCCACGTGGACGAGTCCGAAAGGCTTCGAGAAGCCTGCCGCCCACTCGTAGTTGTCCATCAGGCTCCACGCGAAGTAGCCCCGCACGTCCACGCCCCCGGCGATGGCGCCGGCGAGGGCGCGCAGGTGGTCGCGCAGGTAGCGCTCGCGCAGCGGGTCGGGGTGGGGATGGGCGAGGGCGTGGGGCGGCTCGTAAAACGCCGACCCGTTTTCGGTGATGTAGAGGGGTGGCAGGTTGGGGTAGCGGTCGCGCACGCGGCGCAGCATGTCGGCAAAGCCGGGCGCATAGACTTCCCAGCCCATCAGGGTGTGGGCGTGCTGGGGTTGGGGCACGCGGCGCGCGCGGTGGAACGGCACCTCGGGCGCGTCTGCCACCACGGCCCGCGTGTAGTAGTTGACGCCCACGAAGTCGAGCGGCGCGCCGATGCGCACCAGGTCTTCCTGCGCAAAGGCGGGCCACGCCGGCCCGAACAGATCCGCCAGCGCCTGCGGATACGCGCCTTTCAGCACGGGGTCGAGGAAAAGGTGGTTCATGTACGCCTCGGCGCGCTCGGCGGCGGCGCGGTCTTCGGCGCTGTCGGTCGCGGCGTACTTGGGTTCGATGTTGACGACGAGGCCGGCCTGCGCGGCCCCGCCGCCCTCGGCGCGAATCGCTTCGACGCCCGCGGCGTGGGCGAGGAGGAGGTGGTGCGCGGCGTACGGCGCCTCGTACACGTTCCGGTGGCCGGGGGCCAGGCCGCCCTCCATGTAGCCGCCGTCCATCACCACCCAGGGCTCGTTGAGCGTCGTCCAGTGCTGCACGCGGTCGCCCAGGGCGCGCACGACGTGCTGCGTGTAATCGCCAAACCAGCCCGCGATGTCGCGGTTCAGCCAGCCCCCGCGCCGGTCGAGGGCAAAAGGCAGATCCCAGTGGTAGAGCGTCAGAAACGGCGTGATGCCTTTTTCGAGCAGGGCATCCACGAGGCGGCTGTAAAAGTCGAGCCCGGCGGGGTTCACGCGGCCGGTGCCGTCGGGCAGCACGCGCGCCCACGCGACGGAAAAGCGGTACGCCTGGAGGCCCAGGTCGGCCATGAGGGCGATGTCCTCGGGCCATCGGTGGTAGTGGTCGCAGGCCGTCCGGGCCGTCTGCCCCTCGAACGTCTGGCCGGGCGTGGCGGCAAAGGTGTCCCAGATGGAGAGCCCGCCGCCGTCGGCCTGGGGGTGGCCTTCAATCTGGTGGGCGCTGGTGGCGGCTCCCCACAGGAAGCCTTCGGGAAAGGCAGGCATGGCGTTCGGGGTGGCGAATCGGTCATGTTACTTCTGCGGACGCGCGCGCCGCGTGAAACCCGCATGACTCTTGGGCGGGCGGTTGCCTTCTCGTCGGCGCGTCGCGTAGGTTGAAAGGGTACACCCCCCCGTCTATGCTGTCGTCGTGCCGCCTGCTGCCCCTCGTGGCCCTCCTCGTGGGGGGCGTCGTGGGGATGCAGGCCCTCGACCTGTTCGGGTGCCCGGACGAGCGGGTGGGCCAGCACGAAACCGGCGCGGCGGCGGGGCACGGTGCCGACGCGGACTGCCTCTGCCACCTCACGTTTCTGGATACGGCGCTCGGGGCCGCCCTGCGGCAGCGCGCCGGGTTTTCCGCGCCGCCCCACGCCGCCGCGCCCGAGGGGTGCGATGCCGGCGTGCGGCGCCGGGTGGAGCGCCCGCCCATAGGCTGAATCCCTGCGCCCATGCGCGCCCTCGGCCCGCCCCTGCGGGAGGATTCCCTTTTCAGCCTGTTGCTACCCATGTATCGCTTTTTAGTGGCCGTGGTACTCTGCCTGAGTGCCACCCTTTCTGCTGCCGCCCAGACCAGCACCCTCCACCTGCGCGTCGTTGATGCGCACGAAGGGCAGCCCCTCCCCGGCGCGTCCATCTCTGTCGAAGGCACCGGGCTCGGGGCGGCGACCGACGGCAGGGGGCGGGCCGTCGTGGCCGGCATCCCCGACGGGCCGCGCGCCGTCGTCGTCTCGTTTGTCGGCTACAGCCCGGCGCGCCTGCTGCTCACGTTTCCCCGCGCCGACACGGCCCTTGTCGAGGTGCGGCTCGACGAGGACGAGGCGCTGCTCGACGAGCTGTTCGTGAGCGCCACGCGCACGAGCCGCACCATCGCCGACACGCCCACGCGCGTCGAGGTGATTGCCGGCGAGGAGATCGAGGAAAAGGTCAACATGGACCCGTCGGGCCTGGCGATGCTGCTGAGCGAGTCGCCCGGCGTGACCGTCCAGCAGACAAGTGCCGTCTCGGCCAACGCGACGTTCAGCATCCAGGGGCTGGGCGGGCGCTACACCCAGCTCCTGCGCGACGGCTTCCCGCTCTACGGCGGCTTCGCGGGCGGCCTGTCCCTCCTCCAGGTGCCGCCGCTCGACCTCGCCGCCGTCGAGATCATCAAAGGCCCCGCCTCGACGCTCTACGGCGGCGACGCCATCGCGGGCATCGTCAACCTGGTGCCCAGGCGCCCGGGGGCAGACCCCGAAACGTCCCTGCTGCTCAACGCGACGAGTGCGGGCGGCTTCGACGTGGCGGGCTACCACGCGCGGCGCGGCGGGCGGACGGGCGCGACGCTGCTGGCCACCGGCCACGTGCAGCGCCGCTACGACGCCGAGGGCGACGGCTACACCAACCTGCCCGCCACGCAGCGCCTCACCTTCAGCCCCACCTTTTACGCTTACGGCGCGGGCACCCTCGAAGCGGGGGCGACGGCTACGGTCGAGACGCGGGAAGGCGGGCGCGTGGCCGCCCTCGACGGCGACGGCGACGGCTTCGTCGAGCGCAACACGTCGCAGCGCGCCACGGGCCGCGTGGGCTACGACCGCCCCCTCGATTCGCGCCTCACGCTCCGGCTGCGCACCAGCGCAAGCCTGTTCCACCGCGCCGTCGCGGTGCCGGACTTCTCCTTTGCCGGCGATCAGGTGGCGTCCTACTCGGAGGCGTCTTTCCGCGCGGCGGCGGCGGCGCTGCTTTTCGTAGCCGGCGCCGACCTGCGCACCGACCGCTTTACCGCCCACGACGCCAGCGCGCCGCTCGACTACGCGCACGCCACGCCCGGCGCCTTTGCCCAGGCGACGTGGGACGCCGCGCCGGCCGTCGTGCTCGAAGGCGGCCTGCGCGCCGACCGCGCCGACCGCTACGGCGTGTTCGTGCTGCCCCGCGCCAGCGCGCTGCTCCGGCTGGGTCCGGACGCCGCCCTGCGGGCCGGCGGCGGGCTGGGCTACAAGCTGCCGACGGCTTTTCTCGAAGACGCCGAGCGCCGCGCCTTTGCGGGCGTCCAGCCCCTCGAACGGTCGGTAGAAGCCGAGACGTCGGTGGGCGGCACGCTCGACCTCAACCTGCGGGGCGTCGTGGCCGAAAAGGTGGCCTTCTCCTTCAACACCAACCTGTTCTGGACGCGCCTCCGCCGTCCGCTCGTGGCCACGGCGGGGCGGGAAGGCGAGCTGTTCATCCGCAACGCCGGCGGGCAGGCGACGACGCGCGGCGTCGAGACGAGCACGCGCCTCGACCTGGAGCCTTTCAAACTTTTCCTCGGCTACGTCCTGCTCGACGCCCGCCTCGACGCCGACGGCACGGACGCCGCGCTGCCCCTCGCGGCCCGGCACCGCACCTACAGCGTGCTCGTGTGGGAGCGCCACGGGCGGTTCCGGCTGGGCGTGGAGGCGTACTACACCGGCCCGCAGTCCCTCGCCGGCGGCGGCACCGCGCCCGGCTACTGGCTGGCCGGCGTCATGGGCGAGCGGCGCTTCGAGAGCTTCAGCCTGTTTCTCAACCTCGAAAACCTGACCGACACGCGGCAGAGCCGGACGGCCCCGCTCGTCACCGGCCCGCCCGCCTCCCCGACTTTCGCCGAGGTGTGGGGGCCGACGGACGGCTTCGTCGC
>CBDUCD010000060.1:0-11677 GCA_965365535.1 uncultured Rhodothermales bacterium
ACACCCTCCGCCCCTGCGGGGCACCTCCCTCAAGGGAGGGGTTGGCCGAGCAACGGCGTAGCTCCTATGACCAATGACCAATGACCAATGACCAATGACGAATGACAAGTGACCAGCCACCAGTCAATCCCCCGCCTCCCGGTACGGCGCGCCCGTTTCGATCCAGTCGGGGCCGGGCAGGCCGCGCAGGTAGTGGTCGAACCACTGTTTCATGCGCATCGCCCAGTCGAGCTTGTTGGCGTACTGCGCCGGGTGGTGGTCTTCGCCCCGGTACTGCAAAAACACCGCCGGGCGCCCCAGCCGCCGCAGCGCGAGGTAGAGTTCGATGCTCTGGTACCACGGCACCGACCCGTCGGCGTCGCCGTGGAAGATGAGGAGCGGCGTATGGATGCGGTCGGCGTAGAACAGGGGTGAGTTCTCGATAAAGCGGTCGCGGCCCTCCCACAGGCTCGCGCCCAGCCGGCTCTGCGTCTGCTCGTACTGGAACTGCCGCGCCAGCCCGCTGCCCCAGCGGATGCCGCCGTACGCACTCGTCATGTTGGAAACAGGCGCGCCCGTCGAGGCGGCCCTGAACAAGTTTGTCTGCGTGACCAGAAACGCCGACTCGTAGCCGCCCCACGAGTGCCCGTGGATGCCGATGCGCGCGGGGTCGGCGATGCCCATCTCGATGAGTTGCTGCACGCCCGGCACGATGCTTTTCACCGCCGACAGGCCCGGCCGCCCGACTTCGTACACCACGTCCGGCAAAAACACGAGGTAGTCGTCGGACAGGTAGAGCGGGTACGCGGGGCGGTGGCTGACGGCCACGGGCGCGAAGTTGTACAGCCCCTCGGACAGGCGCTCGTAGAAATAGACGAGCACGGGGTACTTGCGCGACGGGTCGTAATGGTCGGGTTTGTAGAGGATGCCGTCGAGGGGCGTGCCGTCGGCGCTGCGCCACGACACGATCTCGGCCGAGCCCCAGCGCAGGCTGTCGGTCTGCGGGTTCACGTCCGTCAGGCGGCGGCGGTTCGAGAAGTCGGCGTCGGCGCGCCACAGGTCGGGAAAGCGGCGGAACGTTTCCTCGGTGTAGAACAGCACGGGCGCCTTTTTCGCCCGGTGCACAAAGCGCAGCCGGGCGTCGGCGGTGTAGAGGGGGGCGGCGCCGGGGCGGCCCGCGTGGGCGCGGTAAAAGCCACTGGCGCGGCTCGCCTCGTCGAAGCTCGACAGCAGCAGCCTTTCGCCCGACGTGTACGACCGCTGCTCGGGGTCGGTCTGCTCGACGCGGTAGCGGATGCGCTGCGGCTCGCCGTCCGTCAGGCGCAGCGCCGCCCGGCCACCGGCGAGGGGCACCTGCCACACGTCGTAATGGCTGTAGAGCAGGGCCGACGCGCCGCCATCCACCCATCCCCCGAAACCGTAGGCGCCGGCAGGCGCGGGCACGTCGTTCTGCTCGTCGGCAAAGGCAGCCGCCAGCCCCGCCGTCAGGTCGCGCTGCACGCCGCCCGCGACGGCATAGCCGTACCACGTGCTGTCGGCGTAATAGACGACCTGCGCGCCGTCGGGCGACAGAAACGCGGGCCCCGCGAGGCGCCGCGTAATGGTCGTGCGGGCGCCCGTGTCGAGGCTGACGAGGGCGAGGTCGGCGTAGGCGTCGTCCCACGTCGTTTCGCGGCGGTAGGGCGCGTCGTCGCGGACAAGGGCGACGCCGGGGTTCTGCGGGATTTCGGGCATGGCCAGCTCGGGCGCCTCGACGCGCACCACGCGCCCGTCGGGGTGGAGCACGGCGCGGTAGGTGCGTTCCTGCTCGCCTTTCCAGCGCACCTTCTGCTGCGGCACGATGCGCGGGTCGTCCACGTGCCACACATCTACCGTCCGGCTGCGCAGGATGGCGGCGGGGTCGAGGGGGGCGACGGTCGTGTCCTTCGGGCTTTCGTCCGTTTGCGGGCGCAGGCCGAAAAAGAGGCGCTGCCCGTCGTCCGTCCAGTCCAGCCGCGTTTTGAGGGGGATGCGCCACGCGCCGCGCGCCGTGTCGGCGGGCACACGCAGCCGGGCGCTGCCGTCGCCATTCCACGTGAACAGCGCCCCCGCGCCTGTCTCGCCGTCGGCCCCTTCGGTCGCGGCCACGAAGGCGAGTTCGTCCGTCTTGCTCCACGCGAGGGGGCCGTACACGCCGTTCGGGCGCGTGTCGAGCGGGCGCGGCGCGGCGCCGGGATCGCGGGCGTCCCACACGAACAGGCCGTCGCGCGCCGAGTCGGGGTGGGCGACGGTAAAGGCCAGCCACCGCCCGTTTTCGGAAAAGGCGAAGTCGTGGACAAACGGGATCGTCTGCTCGGCGCCGCCGTCGAGCGGGCGCAGCACGAGGCGCTTGCCCACGCGCTGCTTTTTGGAGGGTTTGAGGCGCAGCGAGTCGGGCACGCCCGCCTGGTCGAGGGTGTCGGGGGCGGCGCCGCCGTACGCGAGCAGGCCGCCCGCGGGGCTGAAAGCGTAGCGCCCCACGGCGCGGGCGAGGGTATCCACGCGGCCCGTCCGCACGTCGAGGAGGAGGAGGCCGGGTTCGGGGGCGTCCTTTTTGTCGCGGCGGGCGCGCTCCTGCACGGCCAGGGGCGCGTTCAGCCGGAAGGCGGCCCAGCGGCCCTCGGGGTCGAGGGCGGGGTGGCTGGCGCGGGGCAGATCGTACGCGGCGTCGCCCGTCGTGACGCGCACGACGCCCGTGGGCTCGCCCCGGTCGGGCTGGGCGGTAAAGGCGAGCACGCCGCCGCTGTCCGAGAACACCGCGTGCTCGATCGTTCGGAAGCGCATCAGCTCCTCGAACGTGACGGGGCGGGGCTGGGCGGCGGCGGTCAGAGCCGCCGTGAAGGCGAGGCAGACGAGTAGAACAGGGCGCATGGGCAGGGGTGTCGTTGCCCCAAGAAAAGCAATAGCGCCCCTGTTTTCACCCCTCGCGCCCCTCGACCTTCAAGGGGGCGGCCCGATGCCGCGGGGTTCGGGCCGGGCGGGCTGGACGAGGCAGCGGCCCATCTGGCCGGCGGGGTGGTGAACGTCGCGGATTCATCCGCGCTTGGCGCGCGCCTTACCTTTCCGCAAACCCGACCTGCCTGCCATGCGCCTCGCCCTCCTGCTGACCCTCGCCCTGGCGCTGCCCGCCGCCGCCCAGCCCGCCGACACGCCGCTTCAGCACGGGCTCGAAGCCCTCGTCAACGGCTTCCGGGGCGACGTGGGCGTGTACGTGCGCCACCTCGAAACGGGCGAGGAAGCCGCCATCTTCGCCGACACCCTTTTCCCCACGGCCTCCACCGTCAAGGTGCCCATCCTCGCCACGCTTTTCAGCGAAATCGAGGCGGGGCGGCTGGCGTGGGATTCGACGCTCATCTACCGCGACTCCCTTCTTTACGACGAGGACGAGGACATCCTCGGCTCCTTTGCCGACTCGCAGCGCGTGGCGCTCTCGAAGGTGGCAATGCTCATGATTACGACGAGTGACAACACGGCCAGCCTGTGGCTCCAGCACCTCGTGGGCACGGGCACCCGCATCAACGAGTGGCTCGTGTCGAAAGGCTTCGCGCACACGCGCGTGAACTCGCGCACGCCGGGCCGCCGGGCCAACTGGGAGCAGTACGGCTGGGGCCAGACGACGCCGCGCGAGATGGCGCGCCTGCTGGTGATGATCCGCAACGGCGAGGCCGTCAGCCCGGGCGCCGACGAGGAGATGTACCGCACCCTCACGCGCATCTACTGGAACGACGAGGCGCTGTCCGAAATCCCGCCGTACGTGCAGGCCGCCTCGAAGCAGGGCGCCGTCAACGCGTCGCGCTCCGAGGTCGTGCTCGTGAACGCGCCCCACGGCGACTACGTGTTTGCCGTCTATACCAAAAACCAGCAGGACCAGAGCTGGACGCCCGACAACGAGGGCTACCGGCTGCTGCGCAGCATCTCGGCGCTGCTGTGGAACCACTTCGAGCCCGACTACGGCTGGACGCCGCCCCCCGGCACGCGGTACTGATGGGCAACGGGCTGCGCGTCTGCGTGCTCGGCGACACCGGGGCGGCGGGCCTGCGCCGCGCCAGCCTCCGGCGGCTGGGCGTGCCCCAGACCGATGCCGCCCGCGCCGACGCCGTTTTCGTGGCGCTGCCGCCCGCCGAGCGGCAGGCCGTTGCCGCCGCCCACGCCCGGCAGGGGCAGGCCGTGTTTGTCGAGTGGCCGCCCGCGCCCGCGCTGCGCGACGTGCAGGCGCTCGTAGCCCTCGCCCAGGAGGCCGGCGTGGCCGTTGGCGTGGCGCGGACGCTGCGCTTCCACGCCGCCGTGCAGGGCGTGGCGCGGCCCGCCCGCCTCGTCGTACTGCGCCGCACGCGGCCCGCGGGCGCGTCGCTGCTGGCCGGCCACACCCTCGCCGACCTGGCCGACCTGTGCCTGTTTCTCGCCGAAGGCCCCGCCCTTACCCGCGTGGATGCCCAGGCCGTGCGCAGCCGCCTGCGGGCGCCGCGCGCCCTCGCCTTCCACCTGCGCTTCCAGAACGGCGCCTACGCCCAGGCGGCCCTCCTGCCCGCCCGCGCCGAAACGTTCAGCCTCCACGCGACGGGCGCCACGCATTGCCACGACGCCGACCTGTCCCGCCCCGCCGACTGGGACGCAGCCCGCGACGCCGAGACGCGCGCCTTTCTCGACGCCCTCTCCGCCGCCCGCCCGGCCCCCACCACCCCCCTCGACGCGCTCCAGACGCTCCGCCTCGTCGAAAGCCTGTGGACGCGCCTGCGGTAGCGCCGCAGGGGCGCCGGATGTCACGATTTTGCCCTCTGTTCAGGGGCTGGAACTGCCGTTTTCGCGCGCCTTACCAGCGCTCCGATTTCGCCAACCAATCCCCGAAAAGCGATGCATACTGCCTCTGCGCGCCTGTTCGCCCTCCTGCTCACCCTCGTCCCCGCGGCCCTCGCCGCCCAGGATCTCTCCCTCTACCGGAGCAGTGCGGCGGCCGCGCAGGTGCCTCTCGACGAGGCCACCCGCGCCGTCTCTGCCGACGCCCTCCAGGGCACCCTCTACGAACTCGTCGCCCTCAAACACGCCGACCACCAGGCGCACTGGAACGTCGTCGGGCAGAACTTCTACAGCCTGCACGACCTGCTGGGCGAACTCTACGCCGCGCTGGCCCCGTACATTGACCGCGTGGCCGAGCGGAAGCGCGCCCTCGCCGCTGCCGCCGACGCCGACCCGGCGCGCGTGGCCACCGGCGCCGGGCTGGCCGCCTTCCCCACCGGCCTCGTCAACGACTACGACGCCCCCAAGCTGCTTTCCGAGCGCTACGTCACCGTTGCCAAGCGGGTGGAAGACCGCATCAAAGCCACGGGCGACGCGGGCGACCTCGTCACGCAGGACTTGCTGATAAGCGTGGGCCACGAGCTGGAAAAGCACCTCTGGATGCTGCGCGCCCTGCAGCGCGGCGGCGACGGCCGCTGAGCCACGTCAACCCGAGGGGCGCGCCCGGCAATATCGCCTGGCCCAGGCCGCTGCTATCCGCCCTCATTCCTGCTGGTGCACAGGCGTGCCCCGCAACAGCCCGTACACCACGCGTGAAATGTGCGCGCCGACGGCGTGGGCGCTGTCCGGGCTCTCGAAGCCGCGCGTGAGGATGACGAGCGTGTACGGCGGCTGCCCCGGCGGCAGCACGAGGGCGGCGTCGTGGTTGATGCCCGTAATGAAGCCCGTCTTGTGCGCCACGGGCAGGCCCGGGGGCAGCCCCGCCGGGATGGTCTCGTTGTAGTGCTGCCGCAGCAGAATCGCCCGCATCTCGGCATCGGCAGCGGGGCCGACGGCCTCGCCCTGCCCGATTTTCTGCATCAACAGCGACAGGTCGCGCGCCGTGGCCGTGTTGTTGAGGCCGGCGCGGTAGGCCGGGATGTCCTCGACGCCCCGGTACACGCGCATGTGCGTGGTGCCCAGCCCCTCGATCGTCGCCTGCACGGAATCGGCGCCCACCTTTTCGATGAGGATGTTGGTGGCGAGGTTGGACGAGTGCGTGATCATGCGCTCGACGAGGTAGCGAACCGTCACGCGCCGCCCCACCCGCGCCAGCACGTCGGGGTCGGAGTCGTCTTCGACGGCGTAGGCCGAGCCGTCCTGGATGGACGTGAACGTGTTTTTGACGACGAGGGAATCGTCGAGCGAAAAGCGCCCCTGCTGGGCCTGCCGGAACGTCTCGATCATGACGGGCACCTTCATCGTCGAGGCGGCGTGCATGAGGGAATCGCCGTTGAGCACGAACGTCGTCCCCGTCGCGTCGTCGCGCACGGCGATGCCGAAAAGCACGTCCGGGTGGGCGCCGGCAATGGCGGCCAGCGAATCGGCCAGCCGGCGTTCGGGCAGGGAGGCGGGCTGGCAGGCGGCAAGCATCACGAAGAGCAGGGGCAGCAGGCGGGACATGGGGGTGCGGTTTAGCCGTCGGAGGTCTCGAAAGGCGGCGAGGTTCCGGCGGGCCGCGCCCGCGCCGCGCGCCGCCGCACCAGGCGCCGGGCCAGGGCCACGTACTCGCGCCGTATCTCGATGCCGACGGAGCGGCGCCCCAGCCGGAAGGCCGCCTCGCAGGTCGTGCCCGAGCCCGCAAACGGGTCGAGCACCAGGTCGCCCTCGCGGGTGAAAAGCTGGATAAACCACGTCGGCAGCGCGACGGGAAAGGCGGCGCTGTGGTTTTTGTTGGTCGTCTCGGTTGCCAGGTGCAGCACGTTGGACGGGTACGCCATTTCGCGCCCTACCCAGTGGGACACGTTTTTGCCGAAGCCGCTCTCGGCCTGCGAGTCGAAGCGCGCGCGGTCGTTGGGGCCCAGCCGTCGCAGGCGGCGCCGCGCCCAGTCGCCCATGGGCACCATCACGGCGTCCTGGTACATGTTGAACTGGCGCTGCCTGTTGAACTGGAGGCAGCGCTCCCACGCGTCGCGGAAGCGGTTGGGCCACTTGCCGGGATGGCAGTTTTTCTTGTGCCAGATAAACTCCTCCGTCCACAGCCACCCCTGCCGGCGCAGCGCGAGGATGAGCTCGAGCACGTACGTCGAGCGCTCGCCGGCCACGACTTTCTCCTTGATGTTGAGCACGAAGGTGCCCTCGGGCCTGAGCACGCGCTGGATTTCGGCGGCGATGGGCAGAAACCAGTCCACGTACGCGTCGGGCGGCACGCCGCCGTACGTGCTTTTGCGGCTGTCGGCGTAGGGCGGAGACGTAAGCACGAGGTCCACCGACCCGCTCTCGAAACGGCGCAGCACGTCGAGGCAGTCGCCCTGGATGATGCGAGGGTGCAGCGCGGCAGCAGGCTCGGGCATTTTTCGAGGTTGGCGTGTGGAGATTGGAGGTTGGAGGGGCAAGCCAATCTTCACGTTCTAACCTCCAACCTCTCTCAGTTCACCCGCAGGTCTTCGGGGTAGTGGGCGAGGTAGGCGTGGGGCGGGCCGAGGCGCTGCATCACGGTAGGCCACAGCTTTTCGGGCGGCGTCTCGAAGGCGTCGGCGGCGCGGGCGGGCGTCACCACCCAGTCGTCGCCGGCGAGTTCGGCGGCGAGTTGTCCGGGCGACCAGCCCGCGTAGCCGAGGAAAAAGCGGAAGTCGGGGGCCGTGGCGCGTCCGGCCTCGAAGTGGGCGCGCAGCTGCTCGAAGTCGCCGCCCCAGAACAGGCCCGTGGCCAGGGGCTGCGCGGTGGGCAGCAGGTCGGGGCGGCGGTGCAGAAAGTGGAGCGTCTCGGGCTGCACGGGGCCGCCGTAGCCCAGCCGGGGCGAGGGAAAGCCAAAGCCGTCGAGCACGTCCTCCAGCTTCAGCACCGGCTCCAGGTCGCGGTTGACGACGAGGCCGAAGGTGCCCGACGCGTCGTGCTCGCACAGCAGAATGACGGTGCGCCTGAAGTTGGGGTCGCCGAGGGCGGGGGCCGAGACGAGCAGGCGGCCAGGCTGGGGCGTCATGGCAGGGCGGGTTGCGCGGCGTCGGCGCGCAGCAGGGCGCGGTAGGCGCCGCACCACCAGTCGGCGTCGCGGGTGATGGCCGTCACGGTCACGTCCTGCAGGTGGGCGGCCAGGCCGACGAGGTGGAGGGGCAGGGCGTCCCAGTCGCCGGCGCGCAGGGCCTTTTCGAGGGCGTCGGCGGCAAGTCGCGCCCAGGCCCAGTCGCTGCGCAGCTTTTCGGCCTTTTTCCAGTAGCCCCGGTCGTCCCACGTCTGCGCGCTTTCGTCAATGGTGGCAAAGGCGCCGCGCAGGCTGAAAACGGTAAAGGCGGCGAGGTCTTTTTCCTCCTCGCCAAAGCGGGGCCGCTGGGCCAGCAGGCGCACGGCCTCGGCGCACGAGCGCAGGTGCAGGTTGCGCGTTTTGGCCGGCGAATCACCGGCAACGATACGTCCCACGGGCTTTTTAGAGTGGATCGGTAGGGGCGGAGGCGTCTTCGGGGAGCGCCACGTCGGCGGGGGTGGGGCCGAGGGGCGCGGGCGCGGCGCGGCGGGCGCCAGGCCGGGCCAGGCGGCGCACAAGATCGCGCGGCAACACGCCGACCGCAAAGAGGCTGCCCAGGAAAACGGCAATCATGAGCGTTTCCGTCCACCAGCGTTGCAGTTCGGGCACGGCCTTCCACATCAGAAACAGCCCCAGCGCGAGGGCGCCCATCGTCCACACGCGCGGCCAGTCGTAGCGCACCGGGTAGTGGCGCTGCGCGTAGTGGTAGAGCACGCCCGCCATGGCGGCGTAGCCCAGCACATTCGCCCAGCCCGCGCCCGCCACGCCCAGCCGGGGCACGAGCACGAACGACGCCGCCACGGCCACGGCGCTGCCGGCAAAGGTGCTGTGCACGAAAAAGCGCGTCTGCTTGACGATGTACAGGCCGGCGGAAAAGGCGTAGTACCATCCCTGGAACAGGTACGCCAGCAGGGCGAGGGGCACGAGGAAAAGGCCCGCGTGGTACGACTCGGCAATGAGGGGCCTGCCGCGCAGGGGAAAGCCCGCGATCTCCTCGTTGAACAGCGACACGGCCAGCAGCACCGTCAGCATCCCGGCGGTGAGGACGGTGAAGATGCGGCTGAAGAGGGGCCGGGCGTCGGCGTCGTCGGCGTGCTGGAGGAAAAAGGGCTGCCACGCAAACCTGAACATCTGCACGATGAGCATCATGAAGACGCCCAGCTTCCACACGGCGGCAAAGATGCCCACGGCGTCGCGCGCGGCAATGCCCTGCGCCTGGGCGGGCGCGTGGTGTTCGAGCACGAAGCGGCTGACCTGCTCGGTCAGGGCGTAGCCCAGCCCGCTGGGCACGAACGGCAGCCCGAAACGCAGCAGCTCGCGCCACAAATCGCCGTCGAGGCGGGGGCGGAACAGGCGCGCGTACACGGGCACGAGCGTCACGAGCGTAACCGCCGACGCGGCCAGGTTGGCCACGAACACAGCCTCCAGCCCCCACCCGCGCCCCAGAATGAGGTACAGGTTGGCCCCCACGTTGACGCCGATGTTGACGAGCTTGAGACCCGCAAACGTGAAGGCCCGGTTTTCGAGCCGCAGCGCGGCAAAAGGCACGACCGAGAGCGCGTCGAGCGCGAGGATGGCGGCGCTGTACGTCCAGAACACGCGCGGCGCCTCGCTGAACTCGACGCCCACGGCCAGGGCGATGGGGTGCGGAAACAGGACGATGGCGAGCGAAAACAGCAGGCTCGTCACCGCCAGCGACATGCTTGCCGTCGAGAACACCCGCGTCATCCGCCCCGCGCCCCTCTGCCCCGACGCGTACTTGAGAAAGCTCGACTCCAGCCCGTACGTGTACACGATGTTGAGAAACACGAACGCGCCGTAAATCAGCCCCACCACCTTGTACTCGCTGGGCACGAACACGTGGGTGTAGAAGGGCACCAGCAAAAAGTTGAGCAGCCGCCCCACAATCGTGGACAGCCCGTAGATGGCCGTCTCGGAGGCCAGCTTTCGGATGCGCGCGGCGAAGCTCAAGGGCGGCGGAATAGGGGTTGGAAGCTGGAGATTGGAGGTTTGAGAACGTGCCAATCTCTAACCTCCAACCTCTGCGAGCAAAGCGAGCCTCAAGCTACAGCCCTTCAGCGTGCCGGGCGGCGCCGGCGCAGCCGAATTACGTAGCCATCCATGAAGAGGTGGCTGAAATAGCCGACCACGGCGGCGCCGTAAAAGGGCAGCCCGGCCAGGGGGCGCTGCGGGAAAAACACGTACGGCAGCACGAGCAGCGGCGCGGGCACGAGCAGCATCGCCCACCAGGTGTGCGTCCAGCCCCGGTGCTTGCCCAGCACGGGCAGGATGGCAAACAGCCCCAGGTACGCCGCCTCCTCGAAATGCCGCGTGGCAATGAGCACCACGTCAACGACGAAAAAGATGGTGTAGAACAGGTTCTGCCCCATCGAATTGGTGTCCACGTCGGGCCACAGCCCGAACATGAGGCACAGCCCGAACAGCGCGAGCGGATACGCGGCCACCTCCAGCCCGCTGAAACGCGTGTACGCTGCCTCGAACGAGAACACGTACAACAGCGCCCCCAGGTAGATGGCGAAGAAAAGCGTGGCGCCGAACAGGTGCCCGCGGTAGCCGGACATGAGGCAGAGGGGTTGGTTTGGCGAAGGGCAAAGGACGAAGGCGGAAGGGCAAAGCTGAATCGCCGCCGCCGGGCGGCAAAATACAGGGCCGCCGTGGGGCGCGGCAGCGGCTGCTGCCGGGAGGAACGCCCGTCGGCACGCCTTCGTTTGGCGGGCCTCTTTTCGCAGATGCACGGCGCCCATGCCCCGCCCCCTTTTGCTGATCCTCCTCGCCCTCGCCGGCTGCCAGGCCGCGCCCGACGCGCCCCCGCCGCCCGCCACGGCGACCGCAGCGCCGACAGCGCCCGCCGCCCTCACCAACCGCGTCTGGATGCGCGCCGACCAGCCCGACCTGCCCGGCGCCGCCCGCATCTTTCTCGCCGACGGCACGCTGGTGATGGACTCGTGCTGGGAAACCTACCGCCTCGAACGCTGGACCGCCGAGGCCGACACCGCCGTCCGCTGGCAGGAGAGTGGGCGCGACGTGCGCGCCGCCATCGTGATGCTTTCCGCCGACAGCCTCGTGCTGCGCGTGGCGGGCGAGCGGCAGCCGTACCGGGCGGCGCCGGTGCCCTTTCTCTGCCCCGACCTGCCGCGCTGACGCCGCGCTATTCCACGAAATAGCGGACGGCCAGCCCGTAGCCCTTCCGCCCCAGCCCCACGATGCTGCCCTCGCACACGGCGCTCAGGTACGAGTGGTGGCGGAAAGCCTCGCGCCGGTGGACGTTGGAGATGTGCACCTCGACCGCCCGGATGCCGACCGCCGCAATCGCGTCGCGCAGCGCGATGGACGTGTGCGTAAGCGCGCCCGCGTTGATGACGATGCCGTCCACGCCCTCGCCCGCCGCCGCGTGCAGCCGGTCGAGGAGTTCGCCCTCGTGGTTGCTCTGGAAAAACGAGAACCGCACGCCGGGAAACGCCGCCCGCAGCTCGGCTTCCAGCGCGGCCAGCGTGCCCGCGCCATAGATTTCCGGCTCGCGCGTGCCGAGCAGGTTCAGGTTGGGGCCGTTGACGACGAGCAGGTGCATGGGGCAAGATAGGGGAGGTTGGGCGTGTCGAGTGGCGAGTGTCGAATGGGGACGAGGCCGTAGGGGCGTGCCGCGGCACGCCCCCTCCCTCGCACGTCCTGCTGCACGGCAAACATAGACCGGCGTAGGGGCGCAAT
>CBDUCD010000061.1:0-11594 GCA_965365535.1 uncultured Rhodothermales bacterium
CGGCGTCGGTGTGGCCGTAGATGACCACGTCCGTGTTGGCGTACTTCTGGAGGCTCGTGGCCAGCTCGGCGAGGTCGTTGCGGGCCTGGCCCTGCAGGTCACTCTTGCCAAACTCGAACAGGATGGCGTTGTCGAAGGTGATCTGGATGCCCTCGCCCACGCGCTCGACGTCGGCGTTGGCGAGTTCACCGTCGAGTTCCTCGGCCTGCTTGTCCATCTGCCGCCCGATGACGGCGCCGGCGGCCCCGCCCACGGCGGCCCCGATAATGGCGCCCTTGGCCGTGTTGCCCTGCGTCTTGCCGATGATGCCGCCGATGATGGCGCCGGCGCCGGCGCCCACGCCGGCCCCTTTGCCCGTGTTGTTCATGCTGGCGCAGCCCGTCAGGGACGTGCCGCCGGCCAGCAGCGCCGCCGCGACGAGCAGCGAATAAGTTTTGGAAACGCGATTCATGCCTTGTGATGGTTTGAGATGGGGGAGAAAAAAGAGGGCGCCGCACCGGGCGCACGCGCAAGGTAGCCTTTTCGAAATGCGTGCCGCAGTATGCGAGAGGTCTTGCCGGGGTTCTCAAAAAGAGGCGTACCGGGTCGGGGTATTACGAAAAGAGGGCGTTTTCAGCCCGTTTTCGGGGATGGGCGCCCCGCGCTGCCGGTGGGCAGGGTGTTTGCGGAAGTGGACGCCCTGCCCTCGATACCGTAGCAGAGGCGCTGCGCCGGGGCGCCGTATTTTCGCGCCCTCACCGTTTCCCGTATCTCCTTTTACATGAAGCTCATCATCCCCATGGCCGGGCGTGGCACGCGCGTGCGGCCCCACTCCCACGTCACCCCCAAGCCCCTGCTCGACGTGCGCGGCAAAAGCATGGTCGAACGCATCGTGCAGACGTTTACCGACGTGCTGCCGCGCCCCATTGACGAAGCCGTCTTTATCCTCGGCCCCGACTTTGGCGAGGGTGTGCGCGACCAGCTCCGCGCCATCTGCGACGGCTTCGGCATCGGGGCGCACTTTGCCGTGCAGGAGCAGGCGCTGGGCACCGCCCACGCCGTCCACAGCGCCCGCGAACACCTCTCGGGCGAAGGCATCGTCGTCTTTGCCGACACGCTGTTTTACATGGACAAGGGCCTCTCGCTCGAAGGCGCCGACGCCATCGCGTGGGTCAAGCACGTCGAAGACCCGTCGCGCTTTGGCGTGGCCGTGCGCGAGGGCGAGCGCATCGTGAGCTTTGTCGAAAAGCCCGCGACGCCCATCTCGAACGAGGCCCTCATCGGCATCTATTACTTCAAAAGCCTCGAAGCCTTCGGCCAGCAGATTCAGCGCGTCATTGACGAGGACATCCGGGGCCACGGGCGCGAGTTCCAGCTTACCGACGCCCTCGACCTGATGCTCAAAGACGGCAAGGTGTTCAAAACGGCGGGCGTGACCGACTGGCTCGACTGCGGCACCATCGAAGCGCTCGTGGACACGACCCGCACTATCCTCGACCGCGAGCAGGGCGAAAGGGGCGCGGGGACGGTGGAGAACAGCGTCGTCATCGAGCCCTCGTACATCGGCGAGGGCGCCACGGTGCGCGCGTCGGTCATCGGCCCGCACGCCTCCATCGAGGCCGGGGCGACGGTGGAAGGGTCCGTCGTGCGCGACACCATCGTGTTTGCGCACGGCCACGTGCTGGGCAGCACCCTGCGCGACTCGCTCGTGGGCCAGTACGCCCGCGTGCAGGGCGTGGCGCAGCCCGTCAACGTGGGCGACCACTCGACGGTGGGCCAGGGATAGAAGCGGGCGGCTGGAGGTTGGAGGGGTTGAGACCTGCCGGCCGCCAGCCGCTTCCATTTCCCCTTTTCCTTTCTCCTCGTGCACCGCTACCCCGACACCGCCGAAACCAAGCTGGGCTTCGACGCGCTGCGCGCCTGGCTCGTGGACGCGGCGCGCTCGCCCGTGGGCGCCCAGAAGCTGGCGGCGTTGCAGCCGTGCGCAACCGCCGCCGAGGCCGCTGCCGAGATGGGGCGCGTGGCCGAGTGGCTCGAATGCCTGCGCTTCGACGACGCCCTCGCCTTCGACGCCTTTCCCGACGTGCGGGCGGTGCTCAGGCGCGTGGCGCCCGAAGGCGGCTACGCCCCCACCGAAGACCTCGCCGACCTCAGGCGGGTGCTGCGCGTGGTGGGCCGCGTGCGCGCGTATTTCGCGACGCGGCAGGCGCGCTACCCCGCCCTTGCCGCCATCGCCGCGCGCCTGGCCCCCGCCGACGCCCTCGAACGCCGCCTCGACGCCACGCTCGACGCCGAGAACCGCCTGCGCGACGACGCCTCGCCCGAGCTGGCACGCCTGCGCCGCCTGCTGCTCCAGACCCAGGGCCGCCTGCGCGAGCGCCTGATGCGCGCCCTGCGCGACGCCATCGGCGAAGGCTACGCGACGGAGGAGCAGCCCACCATTCGCGGCGGGCGCATGGTGATTCCCGTGCGCGCCGAGGCCAAGCGCCGCGTGCAGGGCTTTGTCCACGACACGTCGGCGACGGGGCAGACGGTGTACATCGAACCCGCCGCCGTGCTCGACCTCAACAACGAGGTGCGCGAAATCGAGGGCGAGGAAAAGCGCGAGGTCGAGCGCATCCTGCGCGCCGTGTCTGCCGAGGTGCGCGAGGCGCTGCCCACGCTCGAACCGTCGTTTGCCGCCCTCGTCCAGCTCGACGTGCTGCACGCGCGGGCGCGGCTGGCCCAGGCGCTGGGCGCCCACGCGCCGCGCGTGGGAAATGACGGGCGCATCGTGCTGCGGGGCGCCCGCCACCCCCTGCTCGTGCTCCGCTTCCGCGACGAAGGGCGCCAGGTGGTGCCGCTCTCGCTCACCCTCGGCGACGCGTTCCGCACGCTCGTCGTCACCGGGCCGAACGCCGGCGGCAAGTCCGTCGCCCTCAAAAGCATCGGCCTCTTGGCCCTCATGGTGGGCTACGGCATCCCCATTCCCGCGGACGAGGGATCGGAGGTATCCTTTTTCGACAAGCTCATCGTGGACATCGGCGACGAGCAGACGATCGAGGAAGACCTCTCGACGTTCACCTCGCACGTGCGCAACCTGCGCCACCTGCTGGCCCACGCCGACGCCCGCACGCTCGTTTTGCTCGACGAGGCCGGCACGGGGACGGACCCCGCCGAGGGCGGCGCCCTCGCCCAGGCGACACTTGAGCACCTGACGGCGGTGGGCGCCCGGACGGTGGCCACGACCCACATCGGCGCGCTCAAGACGTTTGCCCACGAGCACCCGGACGTGGAAAACGGCGCGATGATTTTCGACCGCGACACCCTCAGCCCCACCTACCAGTTGCAGACGGGCGTGCCCGGCTCGTCGTACGCCTTCGAGATTGCCGCCCGCGAGGGCCTCGACGCGGGGCTGGTGGCGCGGGCGCGGGCGCTGCTGGGCCGCCGGCAGACGGCCGTCGAAGACCTCATCCTGCGCCTGGAAACGCAGACGCGCGAGGCCGAGGCCGAGCGCGCCGCCCTGGCCGACGCCCGCCGCGCCGCCGCAGCCGCCGAGGCCCGCTTCCGCGAGCGCGACGAGACGATGCGCGCCCAGCGCGAGGCGCTGCGGCAGCAGGCCCTTGCCGAGGCCGAGGGCATCGTGCGGGGCGCCAATGCCCGCGTCGAGCGCGCCATCCGCGAAATCAAGGAGGCCGGGGCCGCCCGCGAGGCCACGCGCGCCGCCCGCACCCAGCTCGAGCAGTACGGCGAGCAGGTCGAAAAGCAGCAGCAGAAGGCCCGCGCCAAACCCCGGCGCCGCCCCGCCGACGTGCCCCGCGACACCATCGCCGTGGGCGACCAGGTGGTGGTCGAAGGCGGCACGGCGGCTGCCGAGGTGCTCGAGATAAAAGGCCGCGAGGCCGTCGTGGCGCAGGGCTCCATCCGGCTGCGGGCGCCGCTCGACACGCTGCGCAAGGTGGGCGGGCGGCAGCCGCAGCGCGTCGTCGTCAAAACCGACGAGGGGGCGGCGCTGGCGGCGCTTTCGGCCCGCACCCGCGTGGACCTGCGCGGGCAGCGCGTCGAGGATGCGCTGATGGAGGTGGACCGGCTGCTCGACGAGGCGCTGGCCGCCGGGCTGGAGCGCGTCGAGATTCTGCACGGCAAGGGCACGGGTGCCCTCCGCCTCGCCATCCGCGACCACCTGCGCGGACGCCCCGAGGTGGCGCACGCCGAGGACGCGCCGTGGGAACAGGGCGGCCCCGGCGTCACGTACGTTTTGCTCGCGTAAGCACGCGCCTTTTATCCCCCCAACCGAGAACGCGACGGTGATGCACGCCCTTCAGCCCCAGCGCCCCGCCGCCTCGACGGTGCAATCGCGACTGCAACAGGCCCGGCACGCGGGCTTCGTGGGCCGGGCCGAGGAGCGCGCGGCGTTTGCGGAGCTGCTGGGCGTGGCGGCGCCGCGCCAGAGCCTGGTGTACGTGTACGGCCCGCCCGGCATCGGCAAAACGTCCCTCCTGCACGAGTACGCCTACATGGCCATCGAGGCCGGGCGCGCCACCTACCCCCTCGACCTGCACGACGCCGAGCCGTCCGTGGCAGCCGTCCTGCGCCACATCGCCGCCCACGCGCCTTTCCATTACGACGAGGCCGAGGCGCGCATCGAGGCCACCGACCAGCATTTCGTGCTGCTGCTCGACACGTGCGAAACCATCGGGGACGAGGCCCTGGCCCAGGTGCTGCGCCAGCTTTTGCGCGCCCTGCCCGACGGCGAGCTCGTGGTGGCGGCGGGCCGCGAACCCCTCAGCGTGGGCTTCCGCACCGACAGCGGCTGGCGGTCGCTGATGCAGGTGCACCGCCTGGGCGTGCTCGATGCCGGCGACAGCCGCGCCCTGCTCGACGGGCGCGCCGTGCCCGCCGACGCCCAGCCCGAGATGCTCGATTTCGCCGGCGGCTATCCGCTCGCGCTCACCCTCGTGGCCGAGGCGTTCGAGGCAGGCGGCGTGGCGCCTTTCGAGCCCGGGGCGGCGCCCTCCGTGACGGCCGCGCTGCTCGACCGCTTTCTTTCGGGCCTCCCCGACGCCCGGCAGCGCACGGCCCTTTACGCCATCAGCCTGCCGCCCGTGACGGACGAGCCCCTGCTGGCGGCGATGCTGGAAGAGGAGGACGTGTACGGCCTGTTCGAGTGGCTGCGCGAGCGCACCTTTGTCGAATCCACCGCGCGCGGCCTCCATCCCCACGAACTCGTCCGCAACGCCCTGGCCGCCGACCTGCGGTGGCGCAACCCGGCTCTCCTCGACGCGCTCCACCAGCGCGCCCGGCAGCACTACGCCGCCGCCCTGGCCGCGCCCACGGCGCCCCACGCCCGCCTGCTGGCCGACTACCTGTTTCTTTTCCGCGACAACCCGCTCGTGCGGCCCCTGCTGGCCCGCCTGCGCGAGCAGTGGGCAGGGCGCAGCCTGCTCCAGAGCGCGACGCTGTCCGAGCAGCAGCGCGAAACCGTGCGCGGCCTCGTGGAGCGCCACGAAGGCGCCGCCGCCGCCGCCCGCGCCGAGGCGTGGATGCAGGAGCAGCCCGGCAGCGTCCACGTCTATCACGACGACGACGGCGGCGTGGCGGGCTGCCTGTTCGCGCTGCGCTTTGGGCGCGAGGCGCTCGAAGCGGCCCGCCACGACCCCGCCCTCGACGGCGCCGCCCGCTTTCTCGACCTGCACACGCCCCTGCGCGCGGGCGAGACGGCGCTCTACTTCCGCTTCTGGATGGCCCGCGACGAGTACCACAACCTCTCGCCCGCCCAGTGCATGATTTTCGCCGACACCGTGCGGCACTACCTCACCACGCCCGGCCTCGCGTTTTCCTTTCTGCCCTGCACCAACCCCGACTTCTGGGGCGGCATTTTCCAGTTCGTGGGCCTGCGGGCGTGCCCCGAGGCCCGCTTCAGCGAGGGCGACAAAACCTTCCACGTTTTCGGGGTGGACTGGCGGGCGCTGCCGCCGGCGCGCTGGCTCAACGGCGTCGCCTCGCTCGGCCTCGAAGCCACGCAGCCGCCCCCCGAAGCGCAGCGGCAGCCCTACGCCGTCCTCAGCCGCGACGCCTTCGAGGGCGCCGTGCGCGACGTGCTGCGGCACTTCCACCAGCCCGAGCTGCTGCGGCAGAACCCGCTCGTCAGCACCCGCCTGCTGTCGGGCCACGCCGACGCCGGGGCGGCCATCGCCGCGCTGCGCGCCCTCGTCGAGTCGTGGGCCGACGGGCTGAGCGCGTCGCCCCGCGAGGCGCGCGCCGCCGCCGCGCTGCGCGCCACCTACCTCGAACCCGCCCCCACGCAGGAGCAGGCCGCCGAACAACTCGACCTGCCTTTCAGCACGTACCGCCGCCACCTCAAAGCCGGCATTGACCTGCTGACCGACCTGCTGTGGGCGCGCGAGCTGGCCGGGCAGGCGCTGTAGCACCGTGCCCTGCCGCCCGTGCCGCAGCGCGCCCCACGAGGCACCGCGCGAGAGTCCGGGCAGAAGAGCCGGGGCAGCAATTTCTGACCTGATATAGATCCTGTAAAAAGCGCCGTTGCAGCTTTGCCACAGCAGTCTGCCGAACCTGTAAAACGTCGTTGCAGGCCCTTTACAGGCGCCAGGGGCCATCTGGCACGAACAGGTAACGACCGGTAGAGTGAGCAGATAATGAGCAATGGTTGGGTTGGCCTGGTGCCCGGGCGGGCCGTAGTCTCTTGCCGGGCAGACCGCAAAAGCTGCCCGCGACCTGTTTACTCAACTGTCCTCTCAACGGAATGGAACTCATCAAAAACCTCGAACGGGGAGAAGCCCTGCGAACCTCGCGTCGCCGCTTTTTCGCCATCGGTGGCGCCGCCGTGCTGCTGGCTGCCTGCGATTCTGACGACAACGGCGGCGGCAGCGCCGACGTGACGCTCGACTTCTCGAACGACGTGGGCGTGCTCAACTACGCCTATGCCCTCGAACAACTCGAAGCCGCCTTTTACACCCGCGTCATGGCCTCGCCCTACTCGGGCATGACAAGTGAGGAAACCCAGATTCTGGGCGACCTCAAGGCGCACGAAGTTATCCACCGCGACTTTTTCAAAAAGGCCATCGAAGGCGCCGGCGCCACGGCGCTGCCCGACCTCGAAGTGGACTTTTCGAGCATCAACTTCTCCAACCGCGCCAGCGTGCTGGGCGCCGCCAAGACGTTTGAAGACCTGGGCGTGGCCGCCTACAACGGCGCCGGCGTGTACATCTCGAACGCCGACTACCTCACCATCGCCGGCAAAATCGTGTCCGTCGAGGCGCGCCATGCCGCCGCCATCCGCGACCTGCTCAACCCGTTCTCCGACGACTTCTCGGACAACGCCGACAGCAAGGGCCTCGACGGCGCCATGAAGCCCAAAGACGTCATCGCTGCCGCCTCCAAGTACATCAAGGCGACCATCCGCACCCGCAACACCTGAACCCTCTCAACATGAATAGCGAACCCATTTTCGACCAGCTCGACGAGGAAATCCTCCGCCGGGTGTATTCGCGCCGCGACGCCGTCACGAAAGCGGCGCGGGCCGGGCTGGGCGCCGCCGTGCTCACGTCCATCCCCGTCGGCTTTGGCCTGAGCGCCCGCGTGGCCTTCGGGCAGGCGCTGCCCCAGGCCGTCGTGGACGTGCTCAACTTCGCGCTCACGCTTGAATACCTGGAGGACGAGTTTTACAAAACCGCCCTCGCCACCAGCGGCCTCATCCCCGCCAACCGCCGCGCCATTTTCGAGATCATCTCGAAGCACGAGTCGGCCCACGTGGCCCTGCTCAAAGGCGTGCTGGGCAACAGCGCCGTCCAGAAACCGACGTTCGACTTTACGGCCAAGGGCGCCTTCAACCCCTTTGGCGCGGGCAAGTACGACACGGACTTCCTGGCGCTTTCGCAGGGCTTCGAGGACACGGGCGTGCGCGCCTACAAGGGCCAGGCCCCCGTCCTCAAGCAGAACGACGTGCTCACGACGGCCCTCCAGATCCACTCGGTCGAGGCGCGCCACGCTTCGATGGTGCGGCGCCTGCGCGGCAAAAAAGGCTGGATTTCAGGCGACAGCACCGACGTGGCGGCCCTCGCGCCCGTGTACGCAGGCGAAGGCAACACCACGCAGGGCGGCGTTTCCGTCGGCTCGGGCGCGGCAGCCAGCGAGGCTTTCGACGAGCCCCTGACGAAAGAGGCCGTGCTGGCCATCGCGGGCATGTTTATCGCCGGCTGACCACCCGGGCACACGCCGCGTCCTAAGGGGTGGACGCCCCCATCCCGAAAAGCCAGAGGCAGGCCGGAGCCACGCGCTCCGGTCTGCCTTTTGCTACTTTCGGCGCAGACGTATTCCCCCGTGCCCATGCCCAAGCTGCTGCTTTTCGCGTTTGTCCTGTTCACGGCCTGGGGCCTGCCCGCGCGGGCGCAGGAGGGCGGCGTGGCGGGCGTCGAGGCAGCCCTCGCGCAGGGCGACGCCGACCGGCTGACGGCGCTGTGCGCCGAGCGCGTCGAGGTGACGATGAACGGCGCCACGACGGCCTACAGCCAGGCGCAGGTGCGCTACGTGCTGGGCAGCTTTTTCGAGCAGAACCCGCCGCGCGCCTTCCACTTCGAGCACCACCTCACCTCGGACGGCAACGCCGCCTTTGCCTCGGGCCTGTTCGAGACCGTGGGCCGCGACTACCAGGTGATGGTGCGGATGGGCCGCCGCGACGGCGTGTGGGAGCTGCGCGAGCTGCGCATCGAGGGATAATGGCGGCGGGCGCGGCTATCTTGCCCTGCCCCGCCGGGCCTGCCTTCCAGCGCTACCTCTGCCCCCGTGAACACCCCTCCGCCCCGTTTGCCCGCTGCCGCCGCGCGCGGCTTTGCAGCGGTAGCGGCGGCGCTGGCGCTGATGGTGGCCGGCTGGGCCGTGGGGCAGCACTTCTGGATGCAACAGGTGGCCGCGCAGATCGAGCAGCGCGGCGCCGCCCAGGTGGAAAAGGCGTACGCCGAGGCCCGGAGCCTCGTGCAGAACGGGTACGCCGCGATGGAAGCCGAGGCCCGCGCCCTCGCCACGAGCGCCGACGTGCAGCAGGCGCTGCGCCGCTTCGACGACGGCGGCGAGGAAGCCCTCGTCCAACTCGTCACCACGCGCGCGCTCGGCCCCTACCTGTCGGTAGAAGTGTGGGCCGGCACGCCTGCCCGGGCCGTGGCGTGGCAGGGCGACGCGTGGCCCCTCGACACGACGGCCACGCTCACGTCGGCGCCGCGCCTCCACTTTGCCGAGGATGGCGTGCGGGCCGGCCTGGTGCTGCGCTATCCCGTGCTGGACGGCACGGCGCTCGTGGGCGAGGTGCGCGTGGCGCGGCTGCTGCGCTACGACCCGCCCGTGCAAAACGCGTATCTGCGCGCCTACAGCCTCACGCGCGGCGTCGAGCGGGCGTTGCAAGGCAGCGTGCGGCTCGGGGCGCCGGGCGCCGCGCCGCGCCTGCTGCGCGCCGCCGACGGCACGCCCCTCGTGTCCGCCGCCATCGCGGGGCCGCCCGCCGAGCGGTTGCTGCGCGCCGAGCGCCGCCGCTTTATAGACGTGAAGGCGTTCTGGACGGTGCTGCTGGCCGCGTGGCTCGTGTGGGGCGCGTGGCGCCTCTACCGCCGGAGGCGCCGAGGCCGGGGCGCGTCGGCCCTGTTTGGCCTGTGGGCGGCGATGCTTTTCGGGCTGCGCGCCCTGTGCCTCGCGCTCGACGTGCCCGAGCGGTGGCAGGTGGGCCGCGCGCCCCTCGCGCCCCTTTTCGACCCCACGCACCTCGCCTCGACGTACGGCGCGGGCCTGATGCGCTCGACGGGCGACCTGGTGCTGACGGCCATCACCGCCCTCGTGTTGGCCCTTGCCTT
This sequence comes from uncultured Rhodothermales bacterium, assembly GCA_965365535.1. Lineage (GTDB taxonomy): Bacteria > Bacteroidota > Rhodothermia > Rhodothermales > BA12 > CBDUCD01. The sequence goes on from CBDUCD010000061.1 coordinate 9,816, forward strand.
TGCGGGCCACGCGCGCCGCCTGGGGTGGCTGGGGCGCCGCCAGGTCGCGCCGGATGCCGCGCCGCGCGGGCCCTTCGTGCTGGCCACCCTCGCCGCGACGCTGGCAGCGCAGGGAGCCCTCGCCGTCGCGCTGGGCGGCTTTGCCCGCCGCAGCGTGCTCGACAGCACGCTCGACCTGTTCGCCCGCACCGGGCTGATGCCTTCTCCGCTCGTGCTCGTGGTGCTGTGCGCCCTGCTGACGCTCGTGCTGGCCGCCGTGCTCGCGGGCGTCGTGGCGTGGGCCGCGTGGCTGCACTACGGGGGCCGCGGGCGCGGCACGGCAGTGCTGGTGGCGCTGGTGGCCGGCGGCGTGCTGGCGCTGGCAGGGGCGTGCGCCCTCTGGCTGCCGCCCGCCCTCGTGCCCGCCCTGGGCGCGGGCCTGTTTGCCGGGGGCGCCGCCGCAGGTGCGCTTGTCGTGCGGGGGCGCCCCCGCGCCACGTGGGAGGCCGTCACGCTGCGGCGCGTGCTCGTGGCTGTGCTGGCCCTCACGGCGCTGCTGTACCCCCTCCTGTACCAGGGACTGGAAACGCAGCGCGACGCCCGCATGGTCGAGGCCGCCGCCACCTTTGACGAGAGCCGCGACCCGCGCGCCCTGTTCGCCCTCACCCAGGCCCTCGACGCCGCCGCTGCCGACGACAGCGTGGCCGCGCTGCTGGCCCTGCCCGACAGCCTGCGCCGTCCCGCCCTCGACGGGCGCGCCGCCGCCCTCGTCCGCACGACGCTGCTGGGCGCGCTGGGAGGCTACGACGTGACGGTTGCCTTTTACGACCGCGCCGGGCGCCTCGCCGGGCGCTACACCGACGCCCCCGACCTGTCCGCCATTGCCGCCCAGGAAGCCCGCGATGCCGACGACTTCTCCCTCTTGCGCGCCATGCACGCCGAGCGCGACGGCAGCGGCCCGACCGTCGAGCCCATCACCGGCGAGCGCGAAACCGACCGATTTCAGTACCTGGGCGTGATGCCCCTCGGCGCGGGGGGATGGGCGCTGGCGCGGGCCGAGCCGCAGCCGCTTTCGCAAGACCTGGCGACGCCGTTTCCGCGCGTGCTGCTGCCTGCCGGCGCCGCCGTCGAGCGCGACCTGGCCGTGGCCCTGTTCCGCGACGGCGCCCTCGTGCGCGGCGTCGGGCGCGACTTCGGGCGCTACCGGCTGGACGACGACGTGCAGCGCCGCCTGCGCGCCACGCCCATCCTGTGGCGCAACGAAAAGGTGCGCGGCGAACCCTTCACGACGCGCTACGAGCGGCAGGCGATGGGCTTTGCCCCCGAGCCGGGCCGCCCGCCCGGCGGCACGCAGCGCGTCGTGGCCGTGCGCACGGCGGCCCTCTCGCTTTTCGACCACCTCTTTTTCGCGCTCCGCCTCACCACGGCGGGGCTGGTGGCGGGGCTGCCCCTGTGGCTCGTGGGCGTGGGGCTGCGCTGGCGCGCGGGCCTGCTGCCCCCGCCGCGCCTGCGCTTTCAGGACCGCGTCCTCAACGCGTTTCTGGGCGTCGGCGTGCTGTCGGTCGGCGCCGTGGGCCTCGTGGGCATGGGCGTCGTGATGGGCGAGAACAGCCGCGCCGTCGAGTCGTGGCTGCGCCAGCACCTGGAGCGCGTCGAAGAAACCCTCGCCCTCGACGCCCGCCCCGGCGAGCTGCCCTACCAGGTGCTCGAACGCACCCCCGTAGATTCACTTGCGCGGCGCGTCGGGCTCGACCTCAACGTGTACCGCGCCGGCCAGCTCGTCGCCACCAGCCGCCCCGC